>CALNAL010000349.1 GCA_937874445.1 uncultured Acetobacteraceae bacterium
GGGTGGTGGACGGCACCATCCAGGGCGAGGCGATCCGGCTGGTGCTGGCGCCCGAGGCCGCCCCGGCGTTGTTGGCCGGGGAAGGGGACGTGCAGCCGGCCGCCCCGCGCTTCGAGGATGCCTTCGTCGATCTGCTGGGCGGCGGGCCGGGCGGACGCTCGGCGCTGGCCGAGGCCACGCCGCCGCGCGGGCGCGCCGGGGAGGGCCCGGTGATCGAGGCGCGCGGGCTGACCAAGCGCTTCGGCAGCTTCACCGCGGCGGCGGACATCAGCTTTTCCATCCCCCGCGGGGAGATCTTCGGGCTGCTCGGCCCCAACGGCGCGGGCAAGTCCACCACCTTCAAGATGCTCTGCGGCCTGCTGCGCCCGACCGCGGGCGAGGGGCGGGTGGCGGGCTTCGACCTGCGCCGAGAGGGGGCGGCGGCGCGCAACCGCCTCGGCTACATGGCCCAGAAATTCTCCCTCTACGGCGACCTCAGCGTGGCGCAGAACCTGGCCTTCTTCGCCGGCGCCTACGGGCTGGCCGGACGGGAGAGGCGCGAGCGCATCGCGCTGCTGACGGAGATCTTCGGGCTCGGGCCGCATGCGGCGATGTCGGCCAAGGACCTGCCGCTCGGCCTCAAGCAGCGCCTCGCCCTGGCCTGCGCGGTGATCCACGGGCCCGACGCGCTGTTTCTCGACGAGCCCACCTCGGGGGTGGACCCCATCACCCGGCGCGAGTTCTGGACCCACATCAACGGCCTCGTCGGGCGCGGGGTGACGGTGCTGGTGACCACCCATTTCATGGACGAGGCCGAATACTGCGACCGCATCGCCCTGATCTACCGCGGCCGGGCGATCGCGCTCGACACGCCCGACGCGCTCAAGGCCCGCGTCGCCACCCCCGAGGCCCCCGACCCGACGCTGGAGGACGCCTTCGTCGCCCTGGTGCGGCGCTCCGAGGCCGAGGAGGAGGCGGCATGATCCCGGCCCGGATGCGCCGCTTCCGCGCCCTGGTGCGCAAGGAGGGGTTGCAGATCGTGCGCGACCCCTCCTCGCTGCTCATCGCCTTCGTGCTGCCGGCGATCCTGCTGTTCCTGTTCGGCTACGCCGTCTCGCTCGATGCCACGCACAACCGCATCGGGCTGGTGGTGGAGGCGCCGGGGCCGGCCACGCGCGAGCTGGCCGCCGCCTTCTCGGCCTCGCCCTATTTCACGGCCGAGGTCGGGCGCGACCGGCGCGACTTCGAGGAGGACCTGGTGCGCGGGCGGGTGAAGGGGATCGTGGTGATCCCCGCCACCTTCGCCGCCGATCTCGCCGCGGGGCGGGCGCCGGCCGTGCAGGTGCTGGTGGACGGCGCCGACCCCAATACCGCGAGCTTCGTGCAGAACTACGCCCAGGGGGCGCTCTCCACCTGGCAGGCCATGGCCGTGGCCGACGCGCGCGCCGCCCCGCCGGCCATCTCGGTGCGCCAGAGGGTGTGGTTCAACGCCGACCTCGCCAGCCGCAACTTCCTGGTGCCGGGCTCCATCGTCATCGTCATGACCCTGGTGGGCACGCTGCTGACCTCGCTGGTGGTGGCGCGCGAATGGGAGAGGGGGACCATGGAGGCGATGATGGCCACCCCGGTGACCGCGACCGAGCTGCTGCTCGGCAAGATCCTTCCCTATTTCGCGCTCGCCCTGCTCTCCATGACGCTGTGCGTGCTGCTGGCGGTGGGGCTGTTCGGCGTGCCCTTCCGCGGCTCGCCCGGCGCGCTCTACCTGCTCGCGGCGGTGTTCCTGCTGCCCGCGCTGGGGCAGGGGGTGCTGATCTCGGCGATCACCCGCAACCAGTTCCTCGCCTCCCAGCTCGCGCTGATCTCGGCCTTCCTGCCGGCCTTCATCCTCTCGGGGTTCGTCTTCGAGATCGCCTCGATGCCCTGGCCCATCCGGCTGCTCAGCCGCGTGATCCCGGCGCGCTACCTCATCCCCAGTTTGCAGACGGTGTTTCTCGCCGGCGACGTGTGGCCGCTGTTTCTCGCCGACATGGCGGCGCTGGCGGGGATCGGGGCGGTGTTCTTCGCGGTGGCCGCCCGCAACCTGCGCAAGAGGATCGGCTGAGATGGGCGGCGTCCGGCTGCGCGCCATCGTCGTCAAGGAGATGCTCGCGATCCTGCGCGATCCGCGCGGGCGGCTGATCCTCATCGTGCCGCCGCTGGTGCAGCTGCTGGTGTTCTCCTTCGCCGCGACGCTCGACGTGACGCGGGCCAGCGTGATGGTGCTCAACCAGGACCAGGGCGCGTGGGGCTCCGAGCTGGTGCAGCGCATCGCCGCCGCGCCGGTGGTGGCCGAGGTGCTCGCCGCCCATCATCCCGCCGAGATCCGCGCCGCCCTCGACACCCAGCGCGTGATCGCCGCGGTGGAGATCGGGCCGGGGTTCTCGCGCGCCATCGCCGCGCGCCAGCCGGCGGAGGTCGGGGTGATTCTCGACGGGCGCCGCTCCAACGCCGCGCAGATCGTGTCCGGCGATCTCGGCCAGATCGTCGCCGGGCTGGCCGCCGAGACCCCGGCGGGCACGCGCGTCGCCGGCCGCTCCGTGAGCCTCGCGGCGCGCGACTGGTTCAACCCCGCGCTGCTGTCGCAATGGGCGATGGTGCCCGGGCTGATCGGCATCATCGCCCTGCTCACCGGCCTGGTGCTGACGGCGCTCTCGGTGGCACGCGAGCGCGAGAGCGGCACCTTCGACCAGCTGATGGTCTCGCCGCTGCGCACCCACGAGATCCTGCTCGGCAAGATGCTGCCGCCGGTTGCGATCGGGCTGGCGCAGATCGGGGTGTTCATCGTGGTCGCGGTGTTCGGCTTCGGGATTCCGCTGCGGGGGTCGCTGGCGCTGCTCTACGGGGGGGCGGTGGTCTATCTCGCGGCGGTGGTCGGGCTGGGGCTGTTCGTCTCCGCGCTGGCGACCACCCAGCAGCAGGCCATCCTCGGCGCCTTCCTGCTGATGGTGCCGATGATCCTGCTCTCGGGCTTCGCCACCCCGATCGAGAACATGCCCGCCTGGCTGCAGCCGGTGACGCTGCTCGACCCGCTGCGCTACTTCCTGGTGATCGTCAAAGGGGTGTTCCTGCGCGACCTGCCGGCGGCCGAGGTGGCGGCGAACACGCTGCCGCTGGCGGCCATCGCCGTGCTGACCCTGGGAGGGGCGGCCTGGATGTTCCGAAGCCGGACCGAATAGCGGACCTCAGGCCCGCGTGTCAGGCCCGCGTGTCAGGCGAGAGCGGCAAGCTCGGGGGCGAGGGCGCGCGCCTCGGCGATGAAGGACGCCGCGAGCGGCGGCTGGGGGTCGCGCCGGGGATGGATGAGGCCGATCAGCGTGTCCACCTCGGGGGCGACGATGGGGATCGTGACCAGATTTCCCTGAGCCGGCATCTCGCGAATCATGATCCGCGGCATCACGGTCGCGAGATGGCTGGTGCGCAGGAAGGAGGCCAGGGAGGTGACGGCGTTGGTTTCCATCTGCGGCCGCACCGAGACCCCGGCATCATGGAAGATCCGCTCCAGGATGCGGCGGTTCTGGGTGTCGGCGGCCGGCAGGCAGAGCGGCTGGGCCGCGACCTCCTCCCAGGTGACGGTGGCACGGGTGGCCAGGGGGGAATCCGCGCTCGCGAGCAGGCAGTAGCGCTCGCGGTAGAGCGGCAGCTCGGCGTTGCGCCCGAGCGATTCGGTGCCGAGATAGGTGATGCCGATCTGGGCGCGCATGTCCTCCAGCTTGGCGAGAACATCCGCCGAGCTGTCGGAGGAGACCACCAGCCGCGCATGGGGATGGCGCCGCCAGAAGGCGTCGGTCAGCCGCGACAGCACGGGCAGGGCCGTGGGGACGGCGGAAATCTGGAGATCGCCTTCCTCGCCGCCCTTGCGCATGTTCTCGACGTCGGCCTCCAGGGCCTGGTAGTCGCCGATGATGCGCCGCGCCCAGTCGAGCACGCGCTCGCCCTCCGGGGTGAAGCCCATGAAGCGGGCGCCGCGCGAGACCAGGGTGACGCCGAGCTGCCCCTCCAGCTGCTTGATGGCGGCGGACAGGTTGGGCTGGGAGACCCCGCAGGCCAGGGCCGCCCGGCCGAAGTGCTTTTCACGCTGAAGGGCAAGGAGATAGCGGAATTTTTCGTACATGACCGGGAACGCTGGAAAACAGGAAAAGCAGGGTGCAGGCCGGCATCAGCAACTCCCGATGCTCATGCGGGCCCGTCATAGGGGCAGGGGCTGGCGAACTGCAGCGCGTTCTCGGCGACGCGGTCATGCGGTGCATTGGAAAAATACGCAGTGCGTATCACGATCACGTGAATCCGTGACGACTGCCGGACTGGCCGCGTTCAGGAGGAGGCCTCCAGCTCGGAGGACAGGGCCCGCACCTCGGCCATCAGCGCAGCGGTGAGCGGGGGCTGCGGAGAGCGCCGGCCCACCACCAGGCCGATCAGGCTGGCGACCTCTGGCGCCACGATCGGGATCGCCTTGATGCCGCCCGGCAGGGCGAGCGCTTCCGCCATCAGGCGGGGCATGATCGTGACCCAGTGCCGGGCGCGCACATGCGTGGCGATGACGACGATCGAGTTTGTTTCCAGTACCGGATCGACCGCGCAGCCGACCTCGGAAAAAATCCGGTCGATGATCCGGCGGTTCTGCATGGAGGGGGTCAGCAGGCAGAGCGGCAGCGTCGCCACCTCTTCCCATGTCACGGTCGCCCGGTCGGAGAAGGGGGTGCCCTCGGCCGTGATCAGGCAGTGCCGCTCGTGATAGAGGGGCACCTCGGAGATTCGCCCCGTTGTTTCGTCATCGAGATAGGTGATGCCGGCATCCGCCTCGAGGTTGTCGAGCATCGCCAGCACCTCCGTGGAGGTGTGCGAGGTCACGGTGAACTTGATGCCGGGATGGTGCGTCCAGAAGGCCTCGGTGAGTCGCGAGACGACGGGCAGGACGGTCGGGATGACGGCCAGGCGCAGATGGCCCGTCAGCCCCTGCTTCATGGTCTCGATCTCCGCGCGCATCGCGCGGGTGTCGCCGACGATGCGGCGCGCCCATTCGAGCACGCGCTCGCCCTCGGGCGTGAAGCCCATGAAGCGCGCGCTGCGGTCGACCAGCGGCACGCCGAGCACCGTCTCGAGCTGCTTGATCATCAGCGAGAAGTTCGGCTGTGATACGCCGCAGACCTTGGCCGCCCGCCCGAAGTGCTTTTCGGCAGCCAGCGCCAGGAGGAATTCAAGTTTTTCGTACATGTGCCGCCGCGTATCCGCTTTCTGCCTGCTCCGGGTGGCGGCAGGCTGTCAGGCTGTTTTTGATTTTCTCTCGTAATATAATCGCAGAAATCAGTTGAACGTGAAATGCGATGCCCTGAGGACTGGGCCTGCTGCCGTTCAGACCCGTGGCGCTCCGATCCCCGGCACAAAACCTGCGTGCCCCACTATACGCGGGGCACTCGTTATCGAGAAGAGGAAATCGCCGAGTACGCCCAAGAGGAAATGGCGGAAGCGCGTGTGAGTCGAACACACCAGAGACGGGCAGATCCCACCTCCCATCGGTTTTGAAGACCGAGAGCATCACCGGACACTATCCGCTTCCAGAGACAAGACTTCCTGGGCATCGAGCCGGCCTCCCATGCGACCGAAATCTGTCGTCCCGGGCTCGCGACCCGGCATCCTCCCGGCAACCAGGACAGGAGCACCTTGCGAAATATGGCAGGGGAAGTCAACCAGTTGCCGCAGAAAACGATTTACAGAGGGACATTTGTCAGGATAGAGCGGAGCTCGGGTCTGTGAGAAAGCACGGCTTTTCAAAATTTGGGATCAATTTTATGCGGTCATGTCCTGTTTTTATTAGGCGATTTATATTTTTTATCGATTTTGACATATCGTCGGGGCCGATTGGTGTGCTAGCCTAGAAGGATAGCTCGGTGACGTGCCGGCTTCGGTACACGGGCATCATTATTGTCGGTCTGCGACGCGAGGGAGTGGCGCATGGAAAAGAAGGTCGAGACGATCTGCCCATACTGCGGGGCGGGGTGTCATCTGAATCTCGTTACGCGGAATGGCAAGATCGTTCGCGCCGAGGGGGCGCCTGGGCGCACCAACGAGGGTCAGCTTTGCCTCAAGGGGCTGTACGGCTGGGAATTCCTCAATGACACCAAGGTTTTGTCGCCGCGGCTGAAGAAGCCGCTGATTCGCTATTCGCGCAGCGAGCCGTTCCATGAGACGAGCTGGGAGGAAGCCATCCGCTTCGCCTCCACGCGCCTCATGGAGATCAAGAAGAAGTATGGCCCGGATGCCATCATGGCCACGGGGTCTGCCCGCGGCCCCGGCAACGAGGCCAACTACGTCATGCAGAAGCTCGTGCGGGCGGTGTTCGGGACCAACAATATCGACCACTGCGCTCGAATATGACACGCCCCGTCAGTGGCCGGTCTGGCCGCAACGCTTGGCAACGGGGCTATGAGCAATTCCATTCCGGAGATTGAGGATTCCAAGCTCCTCTTCGTCTTCGGATACAACGCAGCCGACTCCCATCCGATCGTTGCGCGTCGCATCGTGCGGGCCAAGGAGAAGGGGGCGCAGATCATTACGGTCGATCCTCGCCGCACCGAGGCGGCTCGCATTTCCGACCTGTGGCTGCCGATCACCAATGGCGCCAACATGGCTCTGGTGAATGCCTGTGCCAATGTCCTCATCGAGGAGGATCTCTACAACCACGACTACGTCGAGAAATACACGGAGGGATTCGAAAGCTACCGGGAAACCGTTTCGCGCTACTCCCCCGAGGCGGTCGAACACATCACGGGCGTGAAGCCCGAGCTGGTGCGCAAGGCGATGCGCATGTACGCCGCCGCGCCCGATGCCTTCATCCTTTACGGGATGGGGGTGACGCAGTTCGGGCAGGCCGTGGATGTGGTCAAGGGCCTGTCGGGGCTGGCGCTGCTGACGGGCAACTACGGCCGTCCCAGCGTCGGGATCGGACCGGTGCGCGGTCAGAACAATGTGCAGGGGACCTGCGATGTCGGTGTCCTGCCCAATGTCTTCCCGGGCTACCAGTCGGTGACAGATGCCAACGTGCGCGCCAAGTTTGCCAAGGCGTGGGGCGTGGAATCGCTCCCCGACAAGGTCGGCTACATGCTCTCGGCCATCCCGCACCTCGTCAAGGACGGCAAGCTGAAGGCGTTCTATGTCTTCGGCGAGGATCCGGCGCAGACGGATGCGGACCTGGCCGGCGTGCGAGAGGCGCTGCAGACGCTCGAGCTGGTGATCGTGCAGGACATCTTCATGAACAAGACGGCGTTGTTCGCGGATGTCATCCTGCCGGCCACCGCCTGGGGCGAGCACGAGGGCATCTACTCCTCCGCCGATCGAGGCTTCCAGCACTTCCGCAAGGCGATCGAGCCGAAGGGAGATGTCAAGGTCGACTGGGAGATCTTCTCGCTGATGGCCAATGCCATGGGGTATCCCATGCATTACAACAATACCAAGGAGATCTGGGACGAGATGCGAGAACTCTGCCCGATCTACTATGGCGCGACCTACGAGAAGATCGACAGCCAGGGCGGTGTCCAGTGGCCGTGCCCGACCCTCGACCATCCCGGCACCCCCTATCTCTACAAGGGGAACAAGTTCGACCGGCCCAATGGAAAGGGCTTGTTGTTCGCTTCCGAATGGCGTCCGCCCCTGGAACAGGTGGACGGGGAATATCCACTTGTGCTCTCCACGGTGCGCGAGGTGGGGCACTATTCCTGCCGGACCATGACCGGCAACTGCCCCACCTTGAAGACCTTGGCCGACGAGCCTGGCTATCTGCAGATCAACAGCGCCGACGCGGCGAAATACGGAATCGAGGATGAAGCCCTCCTCTGGATTTCCTCGCGGCGGGGGCGGGTGATAACACGTGCGCAGATCACCGATCGTGCCAACGCCGGCACGGTCTATATGACCTACCAGTGGTGGATCGGTGCCTGCAACGAACTCACCCTGGAGCACGTCGACCCGATTTCGAAGACGCCGGAATTCAAATACTGCGCCGTCAAGATCGAGCCGATCTCCGACCAGCTGCGCGCCGAGCAATATCTGCAGGAGGAGTATTCGAAACTGCGCTACAGGTTGAGTGAACCTGTGCACTAGGTGGAACGGGTGCCCGTCTCGTGAGGAGGCGGGCACCGCTTCCGAATTGCAAGAGGAGACTGCCAAAGTGGAATACCTGTTCATCTTCAACGACTCCCCCTACGGCAGTCAGCGTGCCTACAACGGTCTCCGCCTGGCGGTCGCGCTCGCCCCGGAGGCTCAGCTCCGCGTCTTTCTGTTGGGCGATGGGGTCACCTGTGCCGCCGCCGGTCTTTCCCCCAAGGATGCCGACTACAATCCCCAGGCCATGCTCCAGACCATTGCCGCCGCCGGGCATCCCATCCTCGCCTGCGGCACCTGCATGGACGCCCGCGGTCTGACGCAGGAGACCCTCATTCCCGAGGTCCATCGCACGACCCTCGACCAGCTGGTGAAGTGGACCCAGGAAGCGACCAAGGTCCTTACCTTCTGAGCATGACGCCCCTGGTCCCGCGCGTGTTGCCTGGCCGCCGCAGATGAAATCCGTCATTGTCGGAACCGCTGGACATATCGACCACGGAAAAACCGCGCTCGTGCGCGCGTTGACCGGGATCGATACCGACCGCCTTCAGGAGGAAAAGCGCCGGGGAATCACCATCGAACTTGGGTTTGCCCATCTCGAGCTCGATGGACCCCAGGGGCCGATGCGACTGGGGTTTGTCGATGTGCCGGGACACGAGCGCTTCGTCCATACCATGCTCGCCGGCGTGGGCGGCATCGATCTCGTGATTCTCGTGGTGTCGGCACAGGAATCCGTCAAGCCGCAGACACGCGAGCATTTCGACATCTGCCGGTTGCTGAAGGTTCCCCGCGGACTCGTCGTTCTGACCAAGTGCGACCTGGTGGACGAAGTGACTTTGCAGGTCGTGCGCATGGAAGTGGCCGATCTGGTGCGGGGCTCCTTCCTCGACGCCGAGCGGACGCCGATGATCGCCGTCAGCGCCCGGACAGGGCAGGGGCTGGACGAGCTCAAGCGGGAACTGGCGCGTCTCGCCGCGGAGACCGTGCAGAAGGATTCCCGCGCCGCCTTTCGTCTGCCGATCGATCGCGTCTTCACCGTGAAAGGGTTCGGCACGGTCGTAACAGGCACGCTGATTTCGGGAACGGTCGGGATCGAGCAGGAGGTGGAACTGCTGCCTCCGGCACGTCGCCTTCGGGTTCGGGGCATCCAGGTGCATGGCCGGAGCTGCAAGGTTGCCAATGCCGGCCAGCGCACGGCCGTGAATCTGGCAGGCATCGCCCAGGACGAGATCACGCGCGGAATGATGCTGACCTCGGTGGATCTGCTGCATCCGGCCGAGCGGATCGACGTGCGTCTGTCGCTTCTCGAGAGTGCCCCCGAACTCAGGACCGGCAGCCCGGTGCATCTCAGCCTCTATACCGCCGAGCGGGTGGCGCGCGTGCGTCTCTACGGGGGCGACCCCTTGTTGCCCGGGCGAACCGCCTGGGCCCAGCTGAGGAGTGTCGAACCGCTGCCCTGTGCTCCAGGGGATCGTTTTATCGTGCGGCAGTTCTCGCCCGTGATGACCATCGGCGGCGGACAGGTTGTCGATGTCAGGCCCGCCCTGCGTTCGAAGGTCGCGACGCGCATCGAGACGCTCGAAGAGCTGGGGTGCGGCGAGGATGTCAGGCACCTGAAGGCGCTGGTCGTGCGGCGCGGGCGATACGGATTGCGCCGCCAGGAGGCCGTCCACGAAACGGGCTGGACGATCGACAGGGTGCAGGATGCGGCCGATCGCCTGGAGAAGGCCCGGGTGATCCTTCGCTTCGGGGATCTCCTGATCCAGGAAGCGGCGTTCGAGAGCACGACGCGCTGGATACTTCACGCCGTGAAGGAATTCACCACGGCAAACCCGCTTTCCGGGGGGATCAGCCGGCAGGAGCTGGCCGCGCGAAGCGGGCTGGAGCGTGTCCTGTTCGCCGCGGCAGTCGAGGCCTTGCTGGGACGCAGAAGGATCGAGATCACCGACGAGCTGCTGCATCTGCCCGATCGACGCGTGACGCTGCGTGACGAGGAGGCCGCTTCACGCCAGCAGATCAAGGACGCCTTTGTCTCGGCCGGAATCCGGGTTCCTGCCTTGAAGGATGTCCTCGCCGGGCTCCCGATCGACCAGGACCGGGCCCGCAAGATCGTCACCCTCCTGATGCGCGAGAAGATCCTGCTCAAGGTGGGCGAGGAACTCGTGTTTCATCGCGACACCCTGGCCGCCCTGCGCCGGCAGGTGAGCGAGATGAAAGTGTCCTCGCCGCACATGGATGTCGCCCGCTTCAAGGATGTCTTCGGCCTCTCGCGCAAGTATGCCATTCCTCTCCTGGAATATCTCGACCGCGAGGGGGTGACGCGGCGGGCCGGGGACGAGCGCATCATCCTCTGACCGCGCCGCGATTGCCACCGGGGCTATGCCATCACGCGGACCAGCGGATGCGTCCGCGTGACGACATCGCCGACGCGGGCGGCATCGATGCCGGCCTTTTTCAGGTCGGTTACCAGCGCGTCCGCCCCGGATGCAGGCAACGAGACCAGCAGCCCACCGGCTGTCTGCGGGTCGTAGAGCAGGGTGTAGAGATCCTCCGGGACATCGGCATCGGCGGCCGCACAGCCGGTGGCAAAGGCCCGGTTGTTGCGCAGGCCCTTGGGGATGAATCCCTTCGCGACGCACTCCCGCGCGCCCGGCAGCAGTGGCACGCTGGAGGCATGCAGCTGGATGGTGACATCGCTGCCCAAAGCCATTTCGCGGGCGTGACAGATCAGGCCGAAGCCGGTCACGTCCGTCATGGCATGCACGTCGTGAGCGAGACAGATCTCGGAGGGACGACGGTTCAGGGTGGTCATCGAGCGGATGGCTGCTTCCTCCCACGCCGGCTCGGCCGCACGCTTCTTGACCGCCGAGGAAATCACCCCGGTGCCAATGGCCTTGGTGAAAACCAGGGCATCGCCAACCTTGGCGTTGGCGTTGATGAGGACCTGGTGGGGATTGATGATTCCCGTCACGGCGTAGCCGAACTTGATCTCCGGGTCGCGGATGCTGTGGCCGCCGAGCACGGCACAACCGGCCTCGACCATCTTGTCCAGCCCACCCTTCATGATCTGTTCGAGAATCGCAACGTCCTCGTCCTCGGGGAAGCAGGTCACCGCCAGTGCGGAAATGGGCTTGCCCCCCATGGCATAGACGTCGCTCAGCGCGTTGGTGGCGGCAACCTGGCCGAAAGTGAACGGATCATCGACAACCGGAGTGAAGAAATCCACGGTCTGCACGATCGCCAGATCCGGGGTGAGCTGGTAGATGCCGGCATCGTCGGCTTTGTCGAAGCCGACCAGGACGTTCGGGTTGGCCGGCTGCTTCAGCTTGGCCAGAACGACATCCAGCACGGCCGGGCTCAGCTTGGCGGCACACCCGCCGGCCTTGACCGTCTCGGTCAGACGGATTGTCTTTTCATCAGTCATTATTTCCCTCTCCCGTATCGGCAGCCCCGACATGGTCGAGCCAGAGCTGAAGTGCGATCAGGCGTTCCGCCAGATAGGCGTCATCATCCACAGCGACTGTGCGCAAATCGAGAAGCACCCGGCCATTCTCGATGCGGGCCAGGATCGGGATCGGCTGGTGCCGCAACCAGCGAGCCAGTGCCGTGGCCCGCGGTGTTTCCAGCGCCAGCGCGAAGCTCGGCAGCGACTTGCCTGGAGCGGCCCCGCCGCCGATCATTGTGCGGACCGGCGTGATCGCTGCCAGCGACGAGTCCATCGCGTCTGCCAGCGACTGACAACGCCGTTCGATGTCCGCCGCTGGCAGGGCCAGCATGTGCAGGAGGGGAATCTCGGCGTAGCGCTCATGCAGATACGAGCTGAGCGTCGCCTCGAGTGCCGCATAGCACATCTTGTCCACGCGCAGGGCGCGGAACAGGGGATGGCGGCGCAGGCGTGCGATCAGGTCCGGACGCCCGGAGATCAACCCGGCCTGCGGCCCCCCCAGCAGCTTGTCGCCGCTGCAAGTCACGACAGAGATCCCGGCCCGCAGGGAGTCGCACAGTCCCGGCTCGCCGGGGACGCCGAAGGTCGAGATGTCCACCATGGCGCCTGAGCCGAGGTCTTCCATGACGGGAATGCCGCGTTGCCGTCCCAGATCGATCAGTTCCGCAAGGGAGGGCTGTTCCGTGAACCCCGTGATCTCGAAATTCGAGCGGTGCACGCGCAGGAGAAGCCTGGTGTCCTCGGTGATCGCCTGCTCGTAGTCGGCAATCCGGGTACGATTGGTGGTGCCGACCTCGCGCAATACCGCACCCGATTCGGCCATGATGTCGGGAATACGGAACGAGCCGCCGATCTCGACGAGTTCCCCGCGCGAGACGATGACCTCCCCGCCCTTCGCCAGAGTGGCCAGGGCGAGAAATACAGCCGCGGCATTGTTGTTGACGACGATGGTTGCTGCCCCGCTCGCGCCTTGGCGTGCGAAGATCTGGGCCAGGAGGTGGGTCGCGTGGTCGTCACGGCAGCCCCGTTCGCCCTTCTCGAGGTCGAATTCGAGGTTGCTGTAGCCACCTGCGCATTCGGCGAGCTTTTGCAGGGCCACCCGCGACAATGGGGCGCGGCCGAGATTGGTGTGGATCACGACGCCGCTGGCGTTGACGACCCGGCGCAGGGAGCCTTGCGTCATCTGGCGCGTGAGCCTGGAGATTTGTCCGGGCAACCCGTCAAGGGTTTCCTGCAATTCGCGCGCATCGAGTGCCCCGGCCGCGATTTTGTCGCGGATGCTGTCCAGCGCGACTCGGGCTGCCTCCGTCACGCTGTCGCGTCCATATTCCCCGATGAGGGAATCAGGGGGAAGTGAACGCAGCACCTCGTCCACGGAGGGCAGGCGTCGAAACAAATCGGAACGGGAAGGGGAAGGCGTCATCAATGATTCCTAGAACTCCCCCTGGAATTGGGCAATCCGGACGCTCTCTCCACGACGGTCCCGCGTTGCAGACTTGCGGCCCGGCAGAATGGAAATACCTGATATCCATGCCAGCGGACAGGACCGACGGCAGGATTGCCCATCACGAAATGGAGTTCCCGGAGCGCAGAGAGGTGCCGGGGACAGTCCCCGCCCGCTGTTGCCAGGCCCCCGTGCTGTTCCATGGTTGCCGGAACGACGAAACGCCGTCTCCTCTCTGCGGGTTTTCCCGGAATGCGATTCTCGCAAACTCCCCGTTGGGCCCCCGCATTTTCCTGCGCGGGGCCGGACTGGTATCGCCTCCGGCCGGAAGAGGCCGATTCTAGGAATTGGCCTCGTTGGCGAGCGCCTCGCGCACGGCCTCCCTCTGGCGAAGCTGCATGCCGTTGTAGATTTTTTCCGGCTCGGCGACCAGGAGCGCATGCGTCGGGCATGCGGCCACGCAGGCAGGACCGCCGGCGCGATCGATGCAGAGGTCGCATTTGTGCGCCTGGGCCTTCGTGCCCATCGATAGCCGGACCCCGGCAAAGGGACGCACCGCCGCGACCGCAACCACGTCGATCATGCCGTAGGGGCAGGCGATCATGCAGCTCTTGCAGCCGATGCACCGGGCCTCGTTGACCTGGACGGTGTCCTGGACAAACGAAATGGCCCCGGTGGGGCAGGCCCCGGCACAAGGCGCGTCATCGCAGTGATGGCAGGTGACCGGCATGCAGACATCCTCGCCCTTGATCACCTTGAGCCGCGGCATCTGCCCGAGAGAGGCAAGCACATCGCCGCTCTGCCGATCGTTGGGCTGCATGGACAGGGCTGCGCCGAGTTCGGCATGCGCCAGCACACAGGCGATTTCGCAGGTCCGACAGCCGATGCACTTGCTTGGCTTCACGTCGATGAAGCGGTTCATCTCCAGTCTTCCTTCTCCGATACCCTTGACTTTGGCCAAGCCACCCACGCCGTACCGCAAAGTATTTTTAATAAAAAAACCAAATCGGTCGATTTATGGAATGCGATAAAAAAATCAAATGAGACTATTCGATATGCAAAACGCCAGGAAGAATGGGGAAATTGCTAACTCTAAAAGACATACGCTTTCGTTTGTCGCTTGGCTGATTGGCTAAGGGAAAAAATCATCTTTACGGGGCGGTGTCAATCTGTATAACCATTACCAGACGTGAGACATAAATGCGAATGGCACGATAATGTTTATTTATCGACGGGGTCATGCGCTGGTGCAACTCCAGGTATATTTTGGGGGGCGTGGATGAACCGCTTCGTCATCTCGCAGGCGAGCCGTTGTATCGGGTGCGGTACGTGTATGGCTGCCTGTTCCGAGGCGCACAAGGCGGTGGGGTTGCAATCCTTGCCGCGTCTAAACATGACCAAGACACAGAATGTTTCCTCGCCGGCCGTGTGTCGTCATTGCGAGGAAGCGTTCTGTGCATTGGTTTGTCCGGTCAATGCTATCACGACTGATGTCGCGAATGGCCGGGTCGTGGTCGACGAGAAGAGCTGCATCGGTTGCAAGCTGTGCGCTCTGGCCTGTCCGTTCGGGGCCATTACGCCGAGTGGCACAAGCACGGCCGGGGTCGCCGGGATCCGCGCGATTACGCCGACCTATTCGCAGGCATTGAACCCGGTGCTGGCGTGGGATGTCGGTGTGAAGGCCGTTGCCGTGAAATGCGACCTCTGCGCGTTTCGTCCGGAAGGGCCGGCGTGCGTCCAGGTTTGTCCAACTGCCGCGCTGACCGTGGTGGAGCATGAGGCGCTGTGCGAGGCCGTCGCGGTCAAGCAGCAGCGGAACGCCAAAGATGGCTCGGGCATGTCGATAGAGACCGCTCTGGCCACTTTCAGGGGGCGCAAATGAGCGCGGCCGTTCATCCGTTCTGGTTAGACCCGATGCAGATGCTGCTGGTGTCGGTTGGCGTGTTTTTGCTGGGAGGGCTGGCCAGCCTGCTTCTCGGCGGTCGCGAGCGTGCCGCGATCCGGGTGTCTGGCGTGGCGGGTATCGTCGGGGCGCTGGCGGGGCTCTGGAGCGGTTGTCGCTCGCTCGTCGGGCCGGTGCACGGGTTCGATATCGCGAGTCCTTTTCCCTTTGCGCATTTCGTGCTGCGGCTCGACCCCTTCTCGGGACTTCTGGTCGCGGTGATTTCGCTTCTTGCGCTTGTGACGGCGATCTATTCGTTCGCCTATGTGCGGGAATACATCGGGCGGGGTGTTGGCCCGATGGGGTTCTTCCTGAATTTTTTCGTTGCGGCAATGCTGCTGGTTGTCACGTCGGACAACGCTTTCTGGTTTATCGTCTTTTTTGAAATGATGTCGCTTGCCTCGTATTTCCTGGTGATTTTCGATCAGAACCAGGAGGCGGTATCAGCGGGATTCCTCTACTTCGTCGTGGCGCATGCGGGGTCTGTCGCGATCATGGCGGCATTCTTCCTCATGGCAAACGTTACGGGAAGTTTCGATTTCGCGACGTTCCGCGTGGCCACGATCCCCTCTCCGGTAAACTCCATCGTATTTGTGCTGGCCTTTTTGGGCTTCGGTGCCAAGGCGGGCATCATTCCTCTGCACATCTGGCTGCCGCGGGCTCACCCCGCCGCCCCCTCGCATGCCTCGGCGCTGATGTCTGGCGTGATGATCAAGATCGGCGTGTTTGGAATCGTCAAGGTTGGTGTCGATCTTCTTGGCGCGAGCAACGGCGAGCTGTGGTGGGGGCTTTGGGTTCTGTTTTTCGGAGCCATCTCCTCGGTGCTGGGCGTGGTCTATGCGCTGGCCGAGCACGACATCAAGAAACTGCTTGCGTACCACAGCGTCGAGAACATCGGCATCATCCTGCTTGGCGTGGGCGTCGGCATGATTGGTCTCGCCATTGGCAGCCCGGTCCTGGCGGTGCTCGGTTTCATGGGCGGTTTTTATCACCTGCTCAACCATGCGGTGTTCAAGGGGCTGCTGTTTCTGGGTGCCGGGTCCGTGATCTATCGCCTGCACACGAAAGACATGGAAAAGATGGGCGGACTTGCCCGGGCCATGCCGTGGACGGCGCTGTCCTTCCTGATCGGCGCCCTTGCCATCTCGGCAATTCCGCCGCTCAACGGTTTCGTCTCGGAATGGTACACCTACCAGGCCTTGTTCGCGGCGGCGCTTAGCGACTCCTGGGCGGCACGCATTGCGACTCCCATCGCCGCGGTGATGCTGGCCCTGACCGGCGCGCTGGCTGTCATGTGCTTCGTCAAAGCCTATGGCGTGATTTTTTCCGGTCCGTCGCGGAACCCGCACATGGCGGAAATCAGAGAGGTGCCGCGGCCGATGGTGGTTGGGATGGCGCTTCTGGCCGCGGCTTGCGTCGCGCTCGGACTTGCGGCGCCGATCGTTGCCCCGATTATGGGTAAAATCGCGGCTGCCACCGCGGGGGTGCCGCAGATCACGCTGGCGTCCGGCATCATGTTGATCCCGGGAAATGCCCACCAGGCCGTGCTTTCCACGCCGCTGGTTGCCATCCTGCTGCTGGCAATGGCCGTGCTGCCGCTGGTGCTCAAGGCTGCGCTGACGGGCACCGGACGTCCGGCATCGCGGCGCGGGGCTGCCCCGTGGGCTGCGGGATATCTGCCCGACAGCCATATGCCGGTGACTGCTGCCAGCTTTGCCCAGCCGATCCGCATGTTCTTCCGTCCGCTTTACAGTATGCGGAACGACCTTTCGCGAGGCTGGGTGTGGCTGGCCTGCGCCTTCGAGGGGTTCGTGGCCTGGGCACGGCGAACCGAACCGCGGTGGGACAACGAGATTATCGCGCCTGTGGTTGATGGTACCGAGAATGTTGGGCGGCGACTGCAGGCGATCCAGGGAGGCGATTTCCGGATCTATTGCCTCTACATCGTTGTCGCGCTGGTTGTCCTTCTCGCTCTGGCCGTTCGATAGGAGGCCCGCCGTGTTTCCTGATCTCGCCCATTTCGCGCTTGCCATTCTTCAGGCGATCCTGGTGCTGCTGGCGGCTCCCTTGGTTTCGGGGATGTCTCGTGTCATTCGCGCCAAGATGCATACCCGCCAGGGGCCTGGGCTGCTCCAGGACTACCGGGATCTTGTCAAGCTGATGCAACGGCAAGACGTGTGGCCTCCGGATGCCGGTTGGGTTTTCCGAGCCATGCCGGTTATCCTCATGGCGACGCTGCTGGTCATCGCGACAGGCATTCCGATGTTCACCAGGTTTTCGCCGAATTCCGTCTGCGGCGACCTGATCACGACGATCTATCTCTTCGCTCTGGCTCGATTTTTTCTCGGTCTTTCGGGCATCGACAGCGGAAGCTCGTATGCCGGCATCGGCTCCAGCCGGGAACTGACGGTTGGCGTGCTCGTCGAGCCTACGATGCTGCTCTCTCTCTTCGTCGCGGCGTTGCTGGCAGGATCAACCGATCTTGGCACGATCAGTTCCGCGATTGCCGCAGGGCGCTGCCATTCCATCATGGCGGCGGTGATTGCGGGCGTGGCTTTTGCCTTTGCGATCTATGTCGAGCTGGGGGTGTTGCCCTATGACATGGCAGAGGCAGAGCAGGAACTGCAGGAAGGCCCTCTGACGGAATACTCCGGACGCTCGCTGGCGATCCTGAAATGGTCCCTGGCGTTGAAGCAGACCATCGTCGTGGGATGGTTCATTGGGTTGTTCCTGCCGTTCGGGGCGGCCGTGAGCCTTTCGCCCGCCGCTCTGGTGCTTGGTTTTCTGGCTTTCGCAGCGAAACTTCTGGTGATTTTCGCTGTCGTGGGCGTTGTCTCAAACAGTGTCGCGCGGACGCGGTTCCGCTTCATGCCAAGGCACAGCTGGGCTGGCGTTGGTGTCGCCTCACTGGCCTTCGTCTTTTATCTGGTCGGTCTGTGAGCCGCGAAGGACAGTATAATGTTTTCTTCTGTTCCTGAAACAATGACCAATTTGGCCCTGTTGACGGTGTTTTTCCCATTCCTGGGGGCGGCACTGATCGGCTTGGGACCGCACTCGGCGGGCAAGTGGCTTTGCCAATTGTTCGCCGCGGTGGGACTGGCGGCCATTGTCGGGCTCATCGTCGCGTTTGCCGGCGCCGGGCATGTCGGGATGACCGTGGACCTGATTACCTTCGGTGCGACAAAAATCATCGGCATCACGATCGACTCCGTTTCCGTGCTGGTCGCATTCCTGGTTATCGCCATCGGCTTTCTCGTGTCCGTCTACTCCGCTTCCTATCTCAATGAAGGAAACCGCGAGCACCCGGACATCGGCCGCAAGCGCTACTACGCCTTCCTGCTGATCTTCATCGGGGCGATGAGCGGTCTGGTGTTCAGTTCGACGCTCGCCGGGCAGCTGGTCTTTTTCGAGATCACGGGGGGCTGCTCCTGGGCGCTGATCGGATACTATGAAACCCCCAAGGCCCTGCACGCAGCAGCGAAGGCGCTGATCATTACGCATATCGCCTCGCTGGGCCTGTATTTCGCGGCAGCCGTCCTGTTCGCGCAGACGGGGACCTTCTCGGTGACCGCGATTGCCCAGCTGTCTCCCGAGTTCAAGACCGTCGTCATGCTGGGCATCCTGTTCGCCGCATGGGGCAAGTCCGCACAGCTGCCAATGCACATGTGGCTGCCGGACGCCATGGAGGCCCCCACCCCGATCAGCGCCTATCTGCATGCAGGCTCCATGGTCAAGGTCGGCGTCTACATCTATGCCCGCGCTCTATTGTCGGCTGGCGGGGTCCCCGAGGTCATCGGCTGGGTCGGGGCGATCATGGCGATCGTCACCCTGGTCTACGGCTTCATGATGTATTTCCCCCAGGCCGACATGAAGCGGCTGCTGGCATATTCGACGATCACCCAGCTGTCCTACATCTTCCTGGGGTTGTCGCTCTCCGTTTTCGGCTCCGACCTGGCATTCAAGGGCGCGGTTGCGCACATTTTCAACCACGCCTTCGCCAAGACGCTGTTCTTCCTCGTGGCAGGCGCTCTGGCCTATACGACGGGCACTCGGATGCTTCCTTCTCTGCGCGGCATTCTGCGCAAGTCCCCGCTGCTGGGTGTTTCGTTTGTCGTGGCCATGCTGGCCATTGCGGGAGTGCCGCCATTCAGTGGATTCTTCAGTAAGTTTGCGATTTTTGCCGGCGGGTTCCAGGTGTCACGTGACCACCTTTTGATACTGCCCCTGGTCGTGATTGCCTTGCTGGAGTCCGTCGGCTGCTTCGTGTGGCTGCTGAAATGGACGGGGTCCGTCGTCCCTGGTCCGTCGTCTGATGCGGTAGAAGCGGCCTCTCCCCTTCCTGCTGGAATGAAATTTGTTCTTGGAGCGCTGGTGATCATGTCTCTGTGCTCTAGCTTTATCGCTGCGTCGTGGCTCGGGTGAGGAGATAGGAGCATGTTGAGCTACACGCTGGTCAACGGCCTGGCGGGCTTGCTGATCGTCACGTCCCAGATGGTCATTCTGGCCAAGACATCGCGCGATTCCGCGAAGTTTTACGCGATCCAGTCCCTGGTCCTGGTGCTGATTTTTCTGACCCTGGCCAAGATCCAGGGAAACGAGGAGCTTTATCTCTGGTCGGTGAGCGCCTTTATCACGAAGGTAGTTTTCGTCCCGCTGGTTGCCCTCAAGGTGTTCGGCAAGCTGCATGACGAGAAACTCGGTGGGGGAGGGGGGCTGCCTCCGATCCTGTCGATCGCGCTCTCGGGCGTTGTCGTCATCCTCTGCTTCGTGGTGGTGCTTGGGGTGTCTCTTCCCGGGGCGGCATCGATCAAGCCTGCGCTTGCCGTTTCACTTGCCCATTTCTTCCTTGGCCTGAGCTGCATCGTCACGCAAAGAAACATCCTCAAGCAGGTGTTCGGCTACTGCCTCATGGAGAACGGGTCCCATCTTACCCTGGCCCTTCTCGCCTCCGGAGCGCCGGAGCTGGTTGAGGTCGGGATCGCGACCGACGCCATCTTCGCGGTGGTTGTCATGGCGGTGTTGGGGACGCGGATTTTCCAGAAGCTTCAGACGCTCGACGCGCGTCAGCTTACATCCTTGAAGGGATGATCGGCATGTTGTCGTCAACTCTCCTGCTGCTGCTGTTGTGCGGACCTTTGGCCGCCACCGCGATCATCTTTCTGCTGCCTTCCCGGGAGACGTCTTTGCGCCTGGTCGAGGGGGTGCACCTCCTCTCGCTCGTGGTGGTTCTTGCGCTGACCATCGAGATCCTGCGGAGAATCCTGGCCGGGGCAGGCGTGTCTGCCTTCGGGGACTGGTTCTTCGTGGATGCGCTCGGCGCCATTTTCCTCGGGTTGATCGGGATCGTTGGATTTCTCTCTGGGGCCTACTCGATCCAATACATCCGCCACGATCTGCATGCGGGCATTCTCGATGCAAGGCGCGTCAAAATCTATTACGCGCTTTTCAGCCTGTTCATTGCCACCATGCTGCTTAGCGTCATCTCCAACAATATCGTGATGATGTGGGTTGCCGTCGAGGCAACGACGCTCGGATCCGCCTTCCTGGTCGGGCTCTATGGGCAGAAGACCTCGCTCGAGGCCGCCTGGAAATACGTCATCATTTGCACCGTCGGCGTTGCTTTCGGTCTCTATGGGACGGTCCTGACATTCGCGAACGGAAGCGAGGTGCTGGGCAACGCGGAGGGGGCCATCCTGTGGTCCACCATTGTCTCCCATGCATCCGCTCTCGATCCCATGACCAGCAAGCTGGCGTTCGTGTTCGTTCTCGTCGGCTTCGGCACGAAGGCTGGTCTTTTCCCGATGCATGCTTGGCTGCCGGATGCCCATTCGGAGGCCCCCAGCCCTGTCAGCGCGCTGCTTTCGGGTGTCCTGCTGAACTGCGCCCTTCTGGTGGTCATTCGGTATTACGCGATTACATTGCGCGCGGTCGGGCCGGAATTCCCGCAGATGCTCCTGATGCTTTTGGGAGGGCTCTCGATCGCGGTGGCGGCGCTGCTGTTCTATGTGCAGCAGGATCTGAAGCGGAAGCTTGCCTATTCCAGCGTCGAGCACATCGGCCTGATGGCGCTCGGGCTCGGCATCGGGGGGCCTCTCGGCGTCGGCGCGGCTCTGCTTCATGCGGTCAACCACAGCTTTGCCAAGTCACTGCTTTTCTGCGGTTCCGGAAATGTCCTGATGAAATACGGGACACGAGATCTGCGCTCAGTAAAGGGCATGCTCCGGGTTGCTCCTATCAGCGGGTTGCTGCTGATGGGCGGGGCCCTGGCATTGGCGGGCCTGCCTCCCTTCAATATATTCGTCAGCGAGTTCATGGTTTTCGTCGCCGGGATCCAGGCCGGGTACATCTGGGTCATGATCCTCTGCGGGCTGTTCTTCACAGTCACGGTCGGGGGGCTCATCCAGATCATTTCCGGGTCGGTGCTGGGGAAGAGCCCGGAATCCCTGGCGCGGGGGGATGTCGGCTGGCGGGCGCTGACCCCGATGGTCATCCTCTTCGCTCTGGTGTTGGCAATGGGCGTCAATGTCCCGCGTCCGGTCTCGGCGCTGCTCCAGGATGCATCCGCCATCGTCATCGGCGAGCATGCCTCGATCGCGTTCACGACACCCTGGCAGTTCTGGTCGGGAGAGGGGGCTGACGGAAATGCACATTCCCGCAGGATCGTTACTGCTGCAGGCACAGCCTCGCACACGGAGACAAATCAATGACCGGTAGCAAGGATTTTCGGATCGGTCAGATCTACATCACGGCCCTGAACGAAAAGATGCCGGACGCCGTGCTTGATACAAGCTGGCAGACGGACAATCAGGTGACGGTTACCGTCAAGCTGAACAGCCTGCCTGATGCCGTCGCGACGCTCTACTATGAGCATGACGGCTGGCTTTCCACGATGGTGGGAAACGACGAGCGTCCGCTCAACGGTAACTATGGCCTTTACTATGTGCTTTCCATGGAAGGCGCTGAAAAATGCCATGTGATCGTGCATGCGGAGATCCCGGAGGATTCGCCGGAATTCCCGTCTGTCACCCCGAAGGTTCCAGCTGCTGTCTGGTACGAGCGTGAAGTGCGGGATATGCTCGGGTTGCAGCCGATTGGCCTTCCCGACGAGCGTCGGCTGGTCCTGCCGGATGATTGGCCCGAAGGGCTCTATCCGTTGCGCAAGGACACGATGGACTATCGTTTCCGCCCGCAGCCGACCACGGACAACGAGACCTACAAATTCGTCAACGACAGCAAGGTGGAGACGACGGTCGTCCCCCTGGGGCCGTTGCACATCACTTCCGACGAGCCTGGGCATTTCCGTCTGTTCGTCGATGGCGAGGACATCATCGACGCCGACTACCGCATGTTCTATGTGCATCGTGGGATGGAGAAGCTCGCCGAGACTCGGATGGGGTACAACGAGGTTACCTTCCTGGCAGATCGCGTCTGCGGAATTTGTGGATATGCTCATTCCGTCGCCTATGCCTCGTCGGTGGAAAATGCGCTGGGCATTCAGGTTCCGGCCCGGGGGCAGGCGATCCGGGCAATCCTTCTCGAAACGGAGCGCCTGCACAGCCACCTGCTGAATCTCGGCCTGGTCTGCCATTTCACCGGCTTCGATTCCGGCTTCATGCAGTTCTTCCGTGTTCGCGAGAAGACGATGACGCTGGCCGAACTGCTGACGGGAGCCCGCAAGACCTACGCGATGAACCTGATCGGCGGTGTGCGCCGGGATATTCTCGCCGAGCAGCGCCTGACCACGCTCAAGCTGATCGGGGAGCTGCGCGGGGAGGTCAAGCGCCTGGTGGATATGCTGCTCTCCACGCCGAATTTCGGGGGGAGGGTCAATGGCATCGGGCGCCTGGACCCGAAGATCGCCCGCGATTACAGCCCAGTCGGCCCGGTCGTCCGTGGTAGCGGGCATCGGCGGGACACCCGAGCGGACCATCCGTTCGCGGGCTACAAGCTCGTTGATATGCCCGTTCATACCCAGACGGGTTGCGATGTCCTTTCCCGCACGCTGATCCGCGTCGAGGAGTTCTTCGACAGCATCGCCATTATTGAAAAGCTCCTGAGCGATACGCCCACGGGGCCGATCCTGACCGAGGACTTCGCCTACGTGCCCCACAAGTTCGCCCTGGGGTACACGGAAGCTCCCCGTGGCGAGGACATGCACTGGAGCATGACGGGCGACAACCAGAAGCTCTACCGCTGGCGCTGCCGGGCTTCCACCTACAACAACTGGCCGGTGCTGCGATACATGCTGAGGGGGAACACGATCTCCGATGCTCCCCTGATCGTGGGCAGTATCGATCCATGCTATTCGTGCACAGACCGCGTCACGATCGTTGATGTGAAGAAGGCTCGGGCAAAGACCGTTTCCTACAAGGAAATGGAACGCTATTGCCGCGAACGCAGTGACTCACCGCTCAAGTGATCTGGAGGCACCATGCTTAAGTTCCTGAAAGAGGTCCTTCGCGTCGGTGAGGCCACGCAGAAGTATCCTTTCGCACCGGCCGAGATCTGCGAGGGCTTTCGTGGCAGGCCGGAGCACGACCCGATTCGGTGTATCGCCTGTGCGGCCTGCACAAGTGCCTGTCCGGCCAACGCGCTTTCCATGAAGACGGATGCCGATGCGGGGACCCGGACCTGGGCGATCAATTACGGCCAGTGCGTGTTTTGCGGTCGCTGCGAGGAGTCCTGTCCCACCGGCGCAATCTCGCTCACCAAGGATTTTGAACTCGCAGTCGCCCGCAAGGACGATCTCATCAAGAGGGCAGTGTTCAAGCTGGCATATTGCCGCTCCTGCGGGGCGCCTTTCGCGGCGGCCAAGGAAGTGGAGTACGTCGGCCGTATTCTTGCCTCCTATGCGACGTCGCCTGAAGAGGCCGAGCGGATCCGTGCCAATGCGGAGGTCTGCCCGGAATGCAAGCGGAAGCTGGATGTCGAGCAGATTGCCCGTTCCAATCCGGTGCAGCAGATGGAGACTGCGCGATGAACGCTCCCATTTTCTGTGATGACCTCACGGTCAAGCCCGCAGGAAGGTCCATGTCGAACGAGGTGGCAGCCCTCAAGGGGCGGCTGCTGAAAAGCATCGGGCGATCCATCTACGTCTATCGCGTCGATTGCGGCGGCTGCAACGGCTGCGAGATCGAGATATTCGCTGCCATCACGCCGATTTTCGATGTGGAGCGATTTGGCATCAAGGTGGTGCCTTCTCCGCGTCATGCCGACATCCTGCTTTATACCGGTGCCGTCACGCGCGCGATGCGGATGCCGGCGATCCGTTCCTACGAGGCGGCTCCTGACCCCAAGATTGTGGTTTCGTACGGGGCCTGCGGCTGCACCGGCGGAATCTTCCACGACCTTTATTGCGTCTGGGGAGGCACGGACAAGATCGTGCCCGTCGATGTCTACATTCCCGGCTGCCCCCCGACGCCCCAGGCAACCATATATGGCTTTGCCATGGCTCTCGGGCTTCTGGAACAGAAGCTGAAGGAGACCACGCACGTCGAGGGCGAGGACGAAAGCGTTCCTCTGATTCATCCGGGGGTCCCCTATGGCCTGCGTGTCGCGCTGGAGAGGCGGGCCAGGCGGATGGCGGGGTATCTGCAGGGGCGGGCTTGTGCCGAGGCGTTCATGGGAGCCCTTGAGGCGCCCGAGCCTGCGCAGGTGGACATGCGGATCACCCAGTTGATCGCGAAGGAGGAGGACCCGCGCCGCGCGGAGATCTTCACCCAGTTGAAGCTGGTCTTTACCGGCATGCTCGCATAGGCAGGCAGATGAGCGACGAGATCGTCTTTTATCGTCTCAACGCCAAGGTTCTGGAACGGGCGGAAGACATCCCGGAGTCCTCCAAGCAGGTTGTCTACTATTCCCTGGCGATCGGCCATCATATCGGGGTGTTCGATTGCTTTCGTCCGATGCTGGGGTGCTCCAGGGAACTCTGGAGCCGCCTTCTCGGGGCCCTTCCCCAAGGCGAGGCCCGGCGCAAGCTGGAAGGACTTGAACGTTTCGGGGAAATAACAGTAGACCGCACCCATACGCATCTGCTTGCACCGGCTCTGGCCGGAATTCGGGAAGATCTCGGCGATGATGCCAGGGCCTGGATCGACCAGTTTTCCGAGGCACTGGCTGCCATCGATGCAGAACCGGCGATCTACCTGATGGGGCGGAGGCTCCGGTGACGGGAGTCATCCTCACGGTTGGCAATTCGCTGATGGGGGACGACGGCGCCGGCCCTCTGCTTGCGGAGTTGCTGGAAGGGGACCCCGCTCCGGGCTGGGAAGTCATCGACGGGGGATCGACGCCGGAAAATGTCATGCACGCGGTCCGTGCCAGGAATCCGGAGCGTGTCCTTGTCGTGGATGCGGCGGACATGGGGCTCCCTCCGGGCACGATCCGTCGCATCGGCGAGACGGATGTCGCGAACCAGTTTCTGATCACGACACACGCCATTCCCTTGAACCTGCTGATTGCCTCGTTGCGGGAGACGGTCCCGGATATCGCCTTTCTCGGAATCCAACCGGCGCGCGTGGCATTTTACGAAGAGATGACGCCGCAGGTGAAGGCGGCCGTGGTGGACTTGCACGGTCAGCTGACCAAGGGGACGGACCCGATGTGCTGGCCTCAAGTGAGCTGAATGCCAGGGGTAATACCCGTCTGGAAGAATCCTGGAAGTAAAAACCGTAGTGCGGTGATCTGAGAAGCTCTCGCATGGGCGGAAATAAAGAAAGGATAGGTCATGGCTTCTGAAACAAAAGGCGGAAACGTTTCTGTTCTGTCTGTGGATGCTCTTTCGCCGGCCCAGATCGAGGACAAGTGCGAGAAGATCGGGGTCGGCAAGACGCACATGCCATTCCTGGCGTCTTTCATGCTGTCAATCGTCGCCGGGGGAGCCATCGGCCTCGGCGGCATGTTTTTCCTTGTCGTTCTTGCAGACAATACCATCGGTTTTGCAGCCCAGCGTTTGCTGGGGGGGGTGGTCTTCTGCATCGGCCTGCTGCTTGTCGTGGTCGCCGGGGCGGAACTCTTCACCGGGAATACACTGATCGTCATTTCCTGGATCAACCGCCAGATCACCACGCGGGAGTTGCTGCACAACTGGGTGGTCGTGTGGATTGGAAACCTCGTCGGGTCCCTGGTGATTGCCTACTGCGTGTTCATGTCCGATTTCGGCGCCATGAACCAGGGAAAGGTCGGAGCGGCAATTCTTGCGGTGGCAATCGGCAAGATCAAGCTTTCCTGGATGACCATCTTCTTCAAGGCCATCATGTGCAACCTGATGGTCTGCCTGGCCGTGTGGATGGCATTCGGGTCCCGCTCGGCCGGAGACAAAGTCGCGGTCATCCTGCTGCCGATTGCGGGTTTCGTCGCGGCCGGCTTCGAGCATTGCGTTGCCAACATGTTTTTCCTGCCGATTGCGTGGATAACCGCCAACTTCGGAACGGTTCCGGCAGGACTGGATGTCTCGGTGATCACGCTGGCCGGGATCATGCACAACCTGATTCCCGCGACGCTCGGCAATATCGTCGGAGGTGGCCTGTTCGTCGGTGTCGTCTATTGGGCGATCTATCGCAAAAGCCTGGGCGGCTTGACCCCTCTGCCGCAGAATGCCCACCAGGGGGGCATGGTGGCGAAGGGGTGATCATCCCACCGGTTGTCCTTGTCTGGATCTGAGGGCATATGGCGCGACGCGGGGACGGACAGGTTCCCGCGTCGCCTTTCTCGTGTTACATGTCGCACTATCAGCCGAGTGCTTGTTTGTGCGCTCGAAAAGAGCGGGATCCGTGATGGAGAAGCGGCCAGACCCAGAGCCCGTGCCAGATCCGCGTCAACCCGGAATGGCACCCGTTTCCGCCATCTCCCGGGATGAGCAGACGCAGCAGCTTTCTCCCGCCTGGCAGGAAGTTGAATGCCGCAGGATCGGCAAGACGCCCCCGGCAATAGTAGTGGCCGAGGAGATTCCAATCGGGCTGCTGTACGATGGTGTCCCTTATGCGGTGATGATGGCGACGCCGCAGGACCTGGATGATTTTTCCTTCGGCTTCTCGCGGACCGAAGGAATCATCCAGGCCGCTTCCGATATCCGTTCCCTCGCCGTGCGCTCCTCGCCGGACGGGATTGAACTTGATATTCGCCTTGCCCCGGAGCGGCTGCACGCTTTTCTCGCGCGCCATCGGGTCCGCAGCCTGCGCGGCCATACCAGTTGCGGACTGTGCGGGGTTGAGGATGTCGCCGATGCCAGGATCGAGACTCCCAGGGCGTCCCCCGGGAGTCCCTTCACGTCGTCCGCCATGCGGCGCGCCCTGGCTGGGCTTTTCGAGAAGCAGCCCCTGAACAGGCTGACCCATGCGACACATGCCGCCGCGTGGGCGAGCCCCGAGGGGGAACTGCTCCTGCTGCGCGAGGACGTCGGCCGCCATAACGCGCTCGACAAGCTGATTGGAGCGGCGTTGCGCCGAGGCATTGATGTTTCGCAGGGATTTTGTGTCATCACAAGCCGTTGCTCATACGAGATGGTGCAAAAGGCACTGATGGCACAGATGCCGGCGATCGTTGCGATATCGGGGCCGACCGCGCTTGCCATCCGTACCGCCCGGGCAGCGGGCCTGACCCTGGTCGCGGTGGCGCGGGATGACGGGCAGGTCGTCTACGTCGATACGGGACGCGTTCGACCGGAGTGATTTTTATAACGAATTGATAATATTCAGGCCTGCCTGCGCTGCTCCCCGCCGGCACGGTGGTTCCGTCCCAAGCGGGGAGAATGCGAGACCCGTAGCGGCGCCGATCGGGAGCGACCTGCCACGGGACGAAAATTACTTTCCCGCCGGGCGAGGCGCATTGCCGGCGACAGGATGCCCCGGCGTGCGGTTCTGGCGCGCGGCGAAATTGCGGAACATCTTGTCCGCCGCCTCCTTCTGGGCCGCGGAAAGCGATCCGTAGAGAGGCTGGAAGGCGGCTGCCAGCTTCTGCACGTCTTGTGCATGCTGTTCCGAAAGTTGAGCGTAAGACTGCATGTTTTCCGCAGCATTCATGGTGGCGGCAGAGCTGCCCCGCTGCTGGATCGCCTGCTGCATGTTGCGGGCGTTGTCACGCATCACCGTGGCGAATTGTTCCCACTGCGGTTGCTGCTCGGCCGTGATGCCGAGGCGTTTGTGCAGGACGGCGATGCGGTGTTCGACGCGCTGCATCGGGTCCCGCTTGGCCGTGTCCGCCTTCGCCGGGGAAGGCTTGCGCGGCGCAGGTTGAGCGGGGGCGGCCTCGGCAGAAGGCTGAGGCGCGGCGGCGGGCGACGTCTGGGCCAGTGCCGCGAAGGGAATGGCCAGGGATGTCGCCAGGAGAGCGGTGCAGATACCGGAAACTGCAAACGAGCGCATGTTCTGAGTGCCCTTTTCCAGGCTTGTCGCGGGAGATGACGGAGTGCCGGTCAGTAGCCGTAATAGACGGCCGGCGGCGGGGCGTAATAG
>CALNAL010000350.1 GCA_937874445.1 uncultured Acetobacteraceae bacterium
ACCGAGATCTACACCTAAGCCTTCGTCGGCAGCGTCAGATGGGTATAAGAGACAGCGCCCCGGCCGCCGCCCACGCCGCCGCCGCCGCCCACCGCCGCACCGCCCGCGACCACCTCCTGCCGCTGCTCGCCCAGGCCGGCATGAACCACCTGTAACCTTAATCCTCTGTGCGACTCGGGCGCCCGGTTACTGTGCGGCCCCGGTTTGATCCACAGCCGGAGGCTCCCCCACTCATGTCAGGCACTCAATCGGGCTGGTTCCCCAGCTGGCCGCTGCGCACCGGCCCCGGCGACGTCGCCCCCGACCAGCGCCTGCCCTGGCCGCAAACCACGCTGATGGGCGTGCAGCACGTGGTGGCCATGTTCGGCTCCACCGCGCTGGCCCCGCTGCTGATGGGCTTCGACCCCAATACCGCAGTGTTCTTCTCCGGCATCGGCACGCTGCTGTTCTTCGTCATCACCGGCGGGCGGCTGCCGAGCTACCTCGGCTCCTCCTTCGCCTTCATCGGCGTGGTGATGGCGGCCACCGGCTTCGCGGGCGGCGGCCTCAACCCCAACATTTCCGTGGCCCTCGGCGGCATTCTCGCTGCCGGCGCGGTCTATGCCCTCATCGGGCTGGTCGTGCTCAGGGCCGGGGCCGAGTGGATCGAGCGGCTGATGCCCCCCGCCGTCACCGGCGCGGTGGTGGCGGCCATCGGGCTCAACCTCGCCCCCATCGCCGCCAAGGGCATGTCCACCGACCAGTTCTCCTCCGCCATCGGCCTCATCACCCTCGTCTCGGTGGCGATCATCGCCGTGCATGGCCGCGGCATGGCCAAGCGCCTGCCCATCCTGCTCGGCTCGATGGTGGGCTATTTCGCCTACTACGTCGGCGCCAACATTCTCGACCTCGCCAAGCCCATCGACTACTCCGGCGTGGTCGCGGCCCCGTGGTTCGGCATGCCGCACTTCACCCACCCCACCTTCTCCGCCTCGGCGATGGTGCTGATCGCCCCCATCGCCATCATCCTGGTGGCCGAGAACCTCGGGCACATCAAGGCCATCAGCGCGATGACCGGGCGCAACTACGATCCGCTGATCGGCCGCGCCTTCATGGCCGACGGCATCTCCACCATCGTCTCCTCGCTCGGCGGCGGCACCGGCGTGACCACCTACGCCGAGAACATGGGGGTCATGGCGGTCACCCGCATCTACTCGACCCTGGTCTTCTTGGTGGCCGGCTGCTTCGCCCTGCTGCTCGGGCTCTCGCCCAAGTTCGGGGCCCTCATCCTCACCCTGCCCGGGCCGGTCATCGGCGGGCTGGCCATGGTGGTGTTCGGCCTGATCGCCGCCACCGGCGGACGCATCTGGGTGCTCAACAAGGTGGATTTCGCCAACCCGCGCAACCTCATCACCGCCGCCGTGGCCCTCACCGCCGGCGCCGGCGACCTCACCCTCAAGCTCGGCTCCTTCACCATGGGCGGCATCGGCACCGCCACCTTCGGCGCCATCATCCTCTACCATCTGCTCCGGCGCGCCCGGCTCTAGGGGAGGACAAGGAAGTCTTCTTTTGCCTTCCGGAAAAGAAACAAAAGGACTTTCCCCGTTTGGCTCCGCGGCTGACACAGACGCGGAGCCCTTAACGGATGAAGCTTTCCTGGTTCTCCTTTCTCGAAAGGAGAACACCTTCCTTCCCTTGCCTTACACGGCGAGAAGATCGGCGATGGCGACCACCGGCAGGTGATGCTCGGCGCTGCTGCGCACCAGCTGCGGCAGGCGGGCCATGGTGCCGTCGGGGTTGGTCACCTCGCAGAGCACCCCGGCCGGGGCGAGGCCGGCGCGGTGCATCAGCTCCAGCGTCGCCTCGGTGTGGCCCTGCCGGCCGGCCAGCCCCAGCGGATGGGCGACCAGCGGAAAGACATGGCCTGGGCGGGCGAGATCCTCCGAGCGGGCATCGGGGGCGATGGCGGTGCGGATGGTCTGCACCCGGTCGGCCGCCGAGACGCCGGTGGTGACCCCCTCGCGCGCCTCGATGGTGACCGTGAAGGCCGTGCCGAAGCGCGAGGTGTTGTCGGCCACCATCGGCGCAAGATCGAGCCGCCGCGCCGTCTCGCTCGGCAGCACCAGGCAGACGATGCCCGAGCAGGCGCGAATCAGCAGCGCCATCTGCGCCGCGGTGATGGTGGCGGCCGGGAAGATGATGTCGCCCTCGTTCTCGCGGTCGTCGTCATCGACCACGATCACGCCGCCGCCGGCACGCAGCGACTCCAGGGCGGCGGCGACGCGCTGCTCGGGGGTGCCGAAGCGGGCCAGCAGGCTGTCACGGGGGGAAATGCAGAACTGATCCATGTCTCAACCTCATGTGTTTTCGAGGCGAGCCTGAATCAGGGCAAGCAGGGGAAGACGGCAGACCGCACGAGCGCGACCATGCCACAGGCAGCCGAACCGGCGCGCGCGTCAGCGCGACCCCGGTGCGAATCCCTCATCCTCTCTCATCCGGACTGTACCGTCGGCTCCGGCATCGCACCGGATCTGCCACCGCCGGATTCCCGTTGCGCGGGACGCCGTGCGAGGCTCGCGGGCTCCCTTCCCTTGCGGGAAGGCTACCGCCGGTCGGGAATTTCACCCTGCCCTGAGAACAAGCAGAACGCCAAACCAAGCCCCCCAGGCTTGCGTCCGACCGCCGGGGAAGTCAACCGTCGCCCTCCGGCGGGCCGCGGCACGCGCGCATTTTTCCGCACGAGAACAGGAAAGAAAGGTCTTCTTTTTCCTGAAGGAAAAAGAAGCAAAAAGGACTTTTCCCCGTTGGGCTCCGCGCGTGACACAGACGCGGAGCCCTTAACGAATGAAGCTTTCCTGGTTCTCCTTTCTCGAAAGGAGAACACCTTGCCTTTCTTCCTTGCCGCCCCTCCGCCGGCATACCCGCGCCGGCGGAGGGGAAGGCGCTATTTGGCGTGGGTGCGGTCGAAGGCCCACACCGCCTCGAAGCCCATCAGCCGGGTCATTTCCTTGAAGGGATAGAGCGGCGTCTCGGAGCCGATCATGGTGCCGTGCTCGCGCAGGTGGCGATAGGAAGCCTCCATCGCCGTGGTGGCCGCGAGCAGGGCGGAGACCGGGTAGATGGCAAGCGTGTAGCCCATCGCCGCCAGCTGCTCCGGCGGCAGCACCGGCGTGCGGCCCCCCTCCACCATGTTCACCAGCAGCGGGGTGCCCTTGAGTTCGCGGCAGATGGCCTGCATCTCCGCCTCGCTCTCGGGCGATTCGATGAACAGAATGTCGGCGCCGGCCGCGGCGTACATCCGGCCGCGGCGGATCGCCTCCTCGACGCTGCCGGTGGCGCCGCGGGCATCGCTGCGGGCGACGATGAGAAAGTCGGGACTGGTGCGCGATTCCACCGCCACCTTGATCTTCTCGACCATCTCCTCGGCGGCGACCACGCGCCGGCCGGGGGTGTGGCCGCACTTCTTGGGATATTCCTGGTCCTCGAGCTGGATGCCCGCGGCCCCCGCCTTCTCGTAGCCGCGCACGGTGTACTGCACGTTGAGCAGGCCGCCGTAGCCGGTATCGCCGTCGGCGATCATCGGCGTGTCCGTGCCGCCGGCCAGGGCCGCCACCCGATCCACCATGTCGCGGTAGCTGGCGAGCCCGGCATCGGGCAGGCCGAGATGGGACGCCACCACGCCGAAGCCCGTCATGTAGAGCAGATCGAAGCCCATGCGATCGGCGATCCGCGCCGAGACCATGTCATAGACGCCCGGCGCCACCAGCAGGCGGTCGGCCGGCCGATTTTGCAGGCATGCACGTAGGTTTTTCATTTGTCAGTCCTCACGCCGTCTTCTCGTCCGGTTCCACGGCCAGGGCCTCGAGAGAGCGATCCTTGGTCTCGATGCCCCACAGGGCGATCACCGCCGCCTGGAGCAGCAGCAGCCCGGCCAGCAGCGCCAGCACGTAGGTCACGCCGCCGGCGTTGAAGAGCATGACCACCACATAGGGAACGATCATCGCCGCGACCCGCCCGACCGTGGTGCTCACGCCGGTGCCGCGCAGGCGGCATTCGGTGGGGAACAGCTCGGGGACGTAGACGGCGTAGATGAAGGCAACCAGGATGTAGATGCAGGTGAACACGCCGAAGCCGACCACCATCAGCATCCACGGGTTGGTGGTCAGGGCGTACATCCAGCCCAGCACCGCGGCCACCAGCGACACCAGGACGATGCCCTTCTTGCGGCCGATGCTGTCGGCCATCAGGTAGCCGAGGAAGGCGCCGAACGGCCCGCCCAGCGACATCACCGCCGTGTAGAGCAGCGAGCTGGTCACCGTCAGTCCCGACTTGACCATGAAGCTCGGCACCCAGGCGACGAAACCGTAGATGATGCCGTTGACGACGATGTTGACCAGCATCGCCAGCAGGGTGCGATGCAGCATGGCGGGCGAGAACAACGCCCAGACCGACGCCTGCCGGACCACCGGAGCGGACTTGCCGACGATGGGCTCGGGCAGCGGACCCGACTGGGCTTCCACCTCGGCCTCGATCGCCGCGAGGGCGCGCTCGGCATCCGCAGTGCGTCCGCGCGTCTCCAGCCAGCGCGGCGATTCGGGCAGGCGGCGCTGGAACAGCCAGGCCACCATCGCCCCCGCCGCGACCAGGGCGAACATCCATCGCCAGCCGAGAGTCGGCAGCACGCAGAGTCCGACGAAAGTGGAGGCGAACACGGCAAGGTTGGTCAGCAGGGACAGCAGCGCCCCCCAGCGTCCTCGATGCGATGGCGGAACGAACTCGGTCAGCATCGCGTACCCCACCACGATCTCGGCGGCGAGCCCGATGCCCATCAGGAAGCGGCAGGCGACCAGCCAGTTCATCGTCGGGGCGAAGGCGCCGGCCAGCGAGGCCAGGCCGAACAGGGCCAGGTTGAACTGGAAATTGAAGCGCCTACCGAAACGGTCTCCCATGAATCCGGCCAGCAGGGAGCCGATGATCATGCCGACGAACGTGACGGAAATGAAACGGGCATTGCCCGCCATGTCCGACCAGCCCCCATGCAGCAGGGCGGCCAGCACGCCGCCGGCCAGATAGATGTCGAAACTGTCGAAGAACATGCCGGCGCCAATGGTGTAGAGCACCCGCCGGTGGAATCCGGAAATCGGCAAACGATCGATCCGCGGCCCAGCGTTGACGGTTGGGGCGGTCATGACGTCCTCCTTGTGTTTTCTTGGTATTTTTAGATTTTCTTGGAGCTGTCTCGGTTTTGGGTCGCTGGGCTACTCTCCTCTGGATGCGGTGGAGCGCCAGGAGCCGCGCAGCACGTGGCCCGCGGAACGGATGTGGGCGCGCATCGCCGCTTCGGCCCATTGCGCGTCGCCGGTGCGGAAGGCGTCGATCATCTGGCGATGGTGCGAGATCGAGCGGGCCAGGTCGGCGTCCGAATAGACCGTGAAGGTGCGGGCGACCCAGGCCAGCTCGACCACGCCGGCGATCAGCGCCCCGAGGCGCCGGTTGGCGGCCGTCTGGATGATGAGCTCGTGGAACGCGGCGTTGGCCTGGGTCAGGGCCCCGGAGTCGCGCGGGGTGCCGGCGGCGGCCTCCATGCGATCGGTGGCGGCGATGAGCGCGGCGATGCCGGAGGGGGTGAAACGCGCCGTCGCGGTCTCGGCGGCATAGGCCTCCAGCACGACGCGCAACTCGAAGGCGGCGGCGAGGTCGTCATCGGAGACGGCGGCGACGAAGGCGCCACGGTGGGCGAAGACCTCGACGAATCCCTCGGCATGCAAACGGCGCAGGGCTTCCCGCACCGGCGTGCGCGAAATGCCAAGCGTCGTCGCCAGTTCGGCGGACCGCAGATGCTGCCCGGGGCGGAAGGTTCCCCGGGCGATGCCGTCGCGGATGGCATCGTACGCCGTCTGCTCGGAAAGCTCGCGGTTCGGCGGAGGGGGAGGCATCGGACGATTCTCTTCAGGAATTTTTGTATCCAATATCACCGTTTTCAGACGAGTCAATGCGATCTTCCGATGATTTTGGATACAAAATCTCAGCCGACTCTCCCGCCCCAGATCGCGCGATTCCATGGTAAAGTGGCGACTGGAGCGACGGGCCGGGACAAGGAGCCGCCGGTGCGCGAGGCACCCGTTTCCACCCGGGAACGTAACGGCGTCACCTTGACGGCTCGAGCCGGGCCTGACTACAACATCTTGTCGCCACTCCGGCGACGGCACCCATAGATGTTGTGTGTCAGCTCGTTCCTTCTCTTTCAGGAGCAGGTTCCGCATGAGTGGCCTCGCCGTCCCTGTCGCGCCTCCGCGCGGTGTCATCAAACGTTCCGGGGCCGTCGTGCCGTTCGATGCCGGGAAGATCCGCTCGGCCATCGCGCGTGCCGGCATCGCCGCCGAGGAATTCGGCGCCGACGAGGCCGCCCTGCTGGCCGCCCAGGCGGTCAAGGTGCTCTCCCACCGCTTCTCCGCCGAGACCCCGCAGATCGAGCAGGTCCAGGACGTGGTCGAGCAGGTGCTCATCACCGCCAACCACTTCGCCACCGCCCGCGCCTACATCGTCTATCGCGAGCAGCATGCCCGGCTGCGCGGCGACCAGGCCTGCGTGATCGATGTCGTCTCCTCCATCGACGACTATCTCGACCGCTCCGACTGGCGGGTGAACGCCAACGCCAACCAGGGCTATTCGCTGGGCGGGCTGATCCTCAACGTCTCGGGCAAGGTGGTGGCCAACTACTGGCTCTCGCACGTCTATCCGCCCGAGGTCGGCCGCGCCCATCGCGAGGGCGATCTGCACATCCACGACCTCGACATGCTCTCCGGCTACTGCGCCGGCTGGTCGCTGCGCCGCCTGCTCGCCGAGGGGCTCAACGGCGTGCCCGGCAAGGTCGAGGCCGACCCGCCCCGGCGACTCGATTCGGCCATCGGCCAGATCGTCAACTTCCTCGGCACCCTGCAGAACGAATGGGCCGGCGCCCAGGCGTTCAGTTCCTTCGACACCTACATGGCCCCCTTCGTCCGCAAGGATCATCTCTCCTATGCCGACGTGCTGCAGGGCATGCAGGCGCTGATCTACAACCTCAACGTCCCCTCGCGCTGGGGCACGCAGACCCCCTTCACCAACCTCACCTTCGACTGGCGCTGTCCCGAGGATCTGCGCGAGGACGTGCCCGTCATCGCCGGCGAGGAGATGCCCTTCACCTACGGCGATCTCCAGCCCGAGATGGACATGATCAACCGCGCCTATCTCGAGATCATGACGCGGGGCGACGCCAAGGGCCGGGTGTTCACCTTCCCCATCCCCACCTACAACATCACCCCCGACTTCCCCTGGGAGAGCAAGAACGCCGACCTGCTCTTCGAGATGACGGCGAAGTACGGGCTGCCCTACTTCCAGAACTTCCTCAATTCCGACCTCAAGCCGAACATGATCCGCTCGATGTGCTGCCGCCTGCAGCTCGATCTCACCGAGCTGCTCAAGCGCGGCAACGGGCTGTTCGGCTCGGCCGAGCAGACCGGCTCGATCGGCGTGGTGACCATCAACTGCGCCCGCCTCGGCTACCTCGCCAAGGGCAACGAGCCCGATCTGCTCAAGCGACTCGACGTGCTGCTCGAACTCGGGCGCACCAGCCTCGAGATCAAGCGCAAGGTGATCCAGCGGCTGATGGACCAGGGGTTGTTCCCCTACACGCGCCGCTATCTCGGCACGCTGCGCAACCACTTCTCCACGCTCGGGGTGAACGGGATCAACGAGATGGTCCGCAACTTCACCGACGACGCGCACGACATCACGACCGACGAGGGCCACGCCCTGGCCTCCCGCTTCCTCGACCACATCCGCGAACGCATCCGCGCCTTCCAGGAAGAGACCGGGCACATGTACAACCTCGAGGCCACTCCGGCCGAGGGCGCGACGCATCGCTTCGCCCGCGAGGACCAGAAGCGCTTCCCCGGAATTCTTCAGGCCGGCACTCCGGATTCGTGCTACTATACGAACTCCAGCCAGCTCCCCGTGGGCTTCACCGACGACCCCTTCGATGCCCTGGAGCGCCAGGTCGACCTGCAGCGCAAATACACCGGCGGCACGGTGCTGCACCTCTACATGGGCGAGCGCATCTCCTCCGCCGACGCCTGCCGCAAGCTGGTGCGACGGACGCTGGAGAACTTCCAGGTGCCCTACATCACCATCACGCCCACCTTCTCGATCTGCCCCAAGCACGGCTATATCGCCGGCGAGCACGAATTCTGCCCGCTCTGCGACGCCGAAGCCCTCGCCCGCAAGCAGGCCGAACAACGCAAGCTGGAGGCTACCCAGGCATGAGCGACATTGATCTTCTCGACCGTCCCGTCGACACCGCCGACGCCGCCCCGGCCCTGGCCCTCGCCGATTCCGAGCGCCAGCGCTGCGAGGTGTGGACCCGCGTGATGGGCTACCATCGCCCCGTCTCCTCCTTCAACAAGGGCAAGCAGGGCGAGTTCCACGAGCGTGTCTACTTCTCCGAATCCCGCGCCTGTGCGCATGCCCTCAAGACCGACCGCTGCTGATCTGCGCATCGGCGGCCTTTCCCGGCTCTCCTCGTGCGACTGGCCGGGAGAGCTGGTGGCCACGGTGTTCTGCCAGGGCTGTTCCTGGCGCTGCCGCTACTGCCACAACCCCGACCTGCAACCCGCCGCCGCGCCCTCTCCCATTCCGTGGGAGGAGGTGGCCACCTTTCTCGCCACCCGCCGCGGGCTGCTCGACGGGGTGGTGTTCTCCGGCGGCGAGCCTGTCTCTTATACACATCCCCGAGCCCACGAGACATGCGCAGATCTCGTATGCCG
>CALNAL010000351.1 GCA_937874445.1 uncultured Acetobacteraceae bacterium
GTATACGCGACCGCCCACCGGCGCGGGCGCGCCAGATTGGTCAGATGGGCGGCCACGATATCCCCCAAAAAACCCCCCCGGGCCCCCCCCGCCCCCCCGCGACGGAAAACCGCGCGGGGCCGAACGGGGGAGGCCCTTTTGCGTCTTTTCCCTCAGGAAAAGAAGGCTCCGGAAAAAAGGGCCGTGCCCTCAGTCGGCGCGTCCGCGCACCAGCAGCCGCCCGTGGTGATCGGAGGCGATGCCGCCGGCCGGCGTGTAGGCACTCGCCCCGTTGACCCAGGTCTCGACGATGCCCTCGGCGGGGTGGGCGGGATCGGCGAAGGTGCCGACCTCGCGGACCTTGTCCGCGTCGAACAGCACCAGGTCGGCGAAGGCGCCGGGACGGATCTCGCCGCGGTCGGTCATGCCGAACACGGCGGCGGTGCGCCCGGTCATTTTGTGCACGGCGTCCTCCAGGGTGAACAGCTTCTCGTCGCGCGCGTAATGGCCGAGCACGCGCGCGAAGGTGCTCCACAGCCGCGGGTGCGGCATGGCGTCGTGGGGCAGCCCGTCGGAGCCGATCATCGCCATCGGGTGGGCGAGGATGCGCCGCACGTCGGCCTCGTCCATCATGAAGGAGATGGCCCCCGCCGGCAGCAGCCGCTCGGCGGCGGTCACGCGATCCACGCCCCATTCGGCGGCGATCTCGTCGAGCATGCGCCCGCGCGCTTCCGGATGCGGAGTGGACCAGGTGATCTGCACCTTCACCGCCGGATGCAGCCGGTTGGGCTGGAGGATGGTCGAACTCGCCGCGTAGGGATAGACGTCGAAGGCCACCGATTGCAGCCGGGCCGCCGCCTCCAGCGCGGGCAGGGTCTCGCGCGAACGGCCGTGGTTCTCGGGCATCGAGCATTTGTGATGGCTGATCACCACGGGGCTGTCCACCGCGCGCCCGATGCGCATGGTCTCGTCGATGCTCCTGAGCACGTCATTGGCCTCGTCGCGCATGTGCGTGACGTAGAGGGCATTGCGCGCATGCAGCGGCGCCGCGACCTCGACCACCTCCTCGGTGGGGGCTTTGATGTTGGGGGCGTACCACAGCCCGGTGGACATCCCCGAGGCCCCCTCGTCGAGAGCCTCCTCGAGGCGGCGGCGCATATGCGCGGTCTCCTCGGCGGTGGCGGGGCGATCGACATCGCCCGCCATCGCCTCCACCCGCAGCGACATGTGCCCGATCAGCGCCATGGCGTTGATCGGCGGCTTCTCGCGCGCCAGCAGGTCGGCGTATTCGCGGAAGGTGCCGAAGCAGGATTCGTAGTCCTCGCCGAGCAGGTTGAGCGGCGGCAGGGCCTTGCCCTTGGCGCGCACCGGAGCCACCGAGATGCCGCAGTTGCCGGTCACCACGGTGGTCACGCCCTGGCTGATCTTGGGCAGCGCGAGCCGGCCGTCGCCGAGGATGGCGCGGTCGTCGTGGGTGTGCGCATCGATGAAGCCCGGCGCCAGCACCAGCCCGCCGGCATCCACCTCGCGGGTCGCATGCGCCTCCGGCAGCGCGCCCACGGCCAGGATGCGCTCGCCGCTGACAGCGACGTCGCCGGCGAAGCGCGCGGCCCCGGTCCCGTCGATGATCTCCGCATTGCGGATGATCAGGTCACACTCCAGCGCCATCAGTCGTTCTCCTGCTCGAATCCATAAAGGGTGCGCGCCGCCTCGGCGCTGATCAACCCGTCGCGCAGATCGCGGGCGACCGCCTCGCGCGAACGTTCCCTCGGGTCGCCGTAGCCGCCGCCGCCCGGCATCAGCAGCACCAGGTGCTCGCCGTCGGGGATGATCTGGAATCCCTTTGTGCGCAGCTTCGTCCCCGAGCGCAGCGCCACCACGCCCGCGGCGCCGTCTCCGCCCTCGGCCCGCCCGCGCGGCGGGTTGCCCACACGGTCGAAGATGGCGTTCACCGCGAACTCGAGGTCGCCCTTGGTGGCGATCTCCATGATCTGCCCGCACCCGCCGCGCTGGCGTCCGGCGCCGGCGCTGTCGGGGCGCAGCTCCTTGCGCCAGATCACCACCGGGGCGACGTTCTCGGTCGCCTCCACCGGCATGGTGCGCACCCCCGAGGGGAAGGCCGTGGCATCGAGCCCGTCGAGCGTGGCGCGTGCCCCGGTCCCGCCGGAGTTGAAGGTGATGACTTCGAAATCGTCCACCACCGGCCGCCCCGGACGCGCCTGCCCGGACACCTGCGAGCCCCCGCGCAGCGGCGGGTTCCACAGCGCCGAGCTGCCCTCGGCGGCCACCTTCTCCGGCACGATCTGGTAGAGGCACCCCATCATCAGGTCGGGCAGGAGCTGGCCGATCACGTGGCGCACCGAGACCGGATAGGGGCGCGGCGCGTTGAGGATGCAGCCCTCGGGGATCTTCATGCGGAACGGCAGCAGCGAGGCCCAGTTGTTGGGAATCTCGGGCGCCACCACCACCTTGATGCCGAAGCTCGCATAGGCGCGGCAGTAGGCCGGCGGCACGTTGATGCCGCGCTGCGACAGCCCCGAGGTGCCCGCGTAGTCCACCTCGATGACGTCCTCGCCCACCGTCATCGCGGCGCACAGCTTCACCGGCTCCTCGTAGCCGTCGCTCATGATCTCCGAGCGGAATGTTCCGCGCGGCAACGCGGCAATCGCCTCCAGCGTGGCCCGGCGCGAGGCCGCGAAGATGAACTCCGCCAGCGTCTCCACGCCCGCGAGATCGAACTCGGCGAGCATCTCCACCAGCCGCCTGGCCCCGGCATCGTTGCAGGCACACAACGAGTAGATGTCGCCCTCCAGCTCCACCGGCAGCCGCGAGCCGGCGCGGATGAAGTCGAAGAACGTCGCGTTGGGCACGCCGGCGTCAAAACATTTGACGATGGGGATGTAGATCCCCTCCTCGAACACGCTGCGTCCCTCGGGCCCCATCCCCAGCCCGCCGACGTCCACCACATGCGCGGCATTGGCGAACAGCGCCACGATGCGCCCGCGATGGAAGGCAGGCGTCACCACGGTGAGGTCGTTGAGGTGGCCGGTGGCGAGCCAGGGATCGTTGGTGATGTAGTGGTCGCCCGGCTTCATGGTGGCGGCGGGGAATTTTTCGAGGAAATACCCCACCGCTTCAGCCATGGTGTTGACGTGTCCGGGCGTTCCCGTCACCGCCTGGGCGAGCATGCGCCCCTGCAAGTCGAAGATGCCGGCGGAAAGATCGCCCGCCTCGCGCACGGTGGTGGAGAAGGCGGTGCGGATCAGCGTCTGCGCCTGCTCCTCGACCACGGCGATCAGGCGGTTCCACATCACCTGGCGCTGGATTTCCGCCATCGCCTCGTTCGTCGTGGCCATCACGCAGCCTCCCGCGTCAGTTCGAGATATCCGAACCCGTTCACCCGCGCCGTCCATCCCGGCCCCACCAGCGTCGATGTTTCCGCCTCCGCCACGATGGCCGGGCCGCGGAGCATCGCCCCGGGAGCGAGATCGACACGGTCGAACACGGCCCATTCGGCCACCTCGCCGGTGGCGGTATCGCGCACCGCATGCGCGCGCGCCGGCGCCGGCCGGCTCTCTCCCGCCGCTGCCACCGGGGCCGCGGGCTCCTGCGGCACGGTGGAAACAACCAGTGCATAGCTGAGGATTTCCACATCCGACCCGGGCACGGGGCGATCGTAGAAGCGCGCGTATTCGGCGTCGTAGGCGGCGCGGATCGTCGCCACGTCGGCCTCCGACAGCGCGCGGGGCGGCAGGGGGACGGAAATCTCGTGCCCCTGCCCGACGTAGCGCATGAAGGCGATGCGGCTCTCGCGCGTCGGTGCGCCGAAGGACCCCTGCGCCACCACCGCGTGCGCCTGCGCCGACATCTCCGCGAGCAGCGCGTTCACCGCGGCCACGTCGAAGGTGGAGAACCGCTGGTAGAGGCTGCGCACCACCTCGTAGCCCACCGGCGCGCGCAGAAAGCCGATGGCGCTGCCCACGCCGGCGCCGGAAGGCACCAGCACGCGAGCGATGCCGACCTTCTCGGCGATGCGGCAGGCATGCACCGGCCCGCCGCCGCCGAAGGCGATCATCGTGCGGCCATCATAGGTTTTTCCCGATTCGATGGCATGCACCCGCGCCGCATTGGCCATGTTCTCGTCGACCATCTCGATCACGCCGAGGGCGGCCATCTCGGGCGCCAGGCCGAGCCGGTCGCCCACCTCCGCCTGCATCGCCGACCGCGCCGCAGTGCCATCGAGGGTCATTGTACCGCCAGCAAAACGTTCCGGCTCGTAGCGCCCGAGCAGCAGGTTGGCGTCGGTCACGCCCGGCTTCGTCCCTCCCCGCCCGTAGCACGCGGGCCCCGGGTCGGCCCCCGCGCTCTCCGGCCCCACGGCGATGCGCCCCATCGCATCGACATGCGCGAGCGAGCCGCCGCCGGCCCCGATCTCGACCATCTCGATCACCGGAATCCGCAGCGGCAGCCCCGATCCCTTGCGGAACCGCCCGACGCGCGCGACCTCGAAGGTGCGCGCCGTCTGCGGCCGGCCGTTGTCGATCAGGCAGACCTTGGCGGTGGTCCCGCCCATGTCGAAGGAAAGCACCGAGGCCAAACCGCATTGGCGCGCCACCTCGGCGGAGAAGATCGCCCCGCCCGCCGGCCCGCTCTCCACCAGCCGGATGGGGAAGCGGCAGGCGGTCTCGATGGTGGTGAGCCCGCCGCCCGAGAGCATCAGGAACACCGGGGCCGCGAGCCCCATCGCCCGCAGCTCGCGTTCGAGATTGTGCAGATAGCGCGCCATCAGCGGCTGCACGTAGGCATTGGCGGCGGTGGTGGAGAAACGCTCCCACTCGCGCATCTCGGGCGACACCTCCGAGGAGAGCGAAACGGCAACGTCCGGCATCTCCTCGGCGAGAATCGCGCGCACGCGCTCCTCGTGCACGGGGTTGACGAAGGCGTGCAGAAAACCCACGGCCACGCTTTCCACGCCCTCGGCGCGCAGACGCGGCACCACGGCACGCACGGCCGCCTCGTCGAGCGGGCGCAGCACATGGCCCTCGTTGTCGAGCCGCTCGGGGATCGGCAGGCGCAGCCGGCGCGGCACCAGCGGCTCGGGCAGCACGATGTTGAGGTCGTACTGCTCGTAGCGGCTCTCGTTGCCCATGGCGAGCACGTCGCGGAAGCCCTCGGTGGTGAACAGCGCGGTGCGGGCCCCCTTGCGCTCGATGAGGGCGTTGGTGGCGAGCGTGGTGCCGTGGATGAGAATGGCCACGTCGCCCGCCCCGAGCCCGGCGAGCGCGAGCACACGCCCGATTCCTGCCAGCACACCCCTCTCCGGGGCGGCCGGCGTGGTCAATACCTTGGTGGTCACCCGTCGGGCGCCATCCTCCAACGCGACATCGGTAAAGGTGCCGCCGATATCCACTGCCAAACGCGCCGTTGCCACTGCGTCCCCCGTGCAAGATCGTCCGACCCACGGGAGCAAGAACGGGACCAACGAAAAAATATCATGAAATCAAATGGATAAGGAAGCGCCGCCGGACAAGGCCCAAGGAATGGGCGGAAATTGCAATTGGCTTGGGCAAAGCGTGCACCATCAACCGTTCGTCAATACCTCTCTGCTGAAATGCCCCGACGAGCCAAAATGGAGCTTCTCGTGGGTGACAGAAAAAATTTTCTGACCAATCTCTTGCTGCGCAATCGGCGCGGCACAGTTGCGATTGAGACTGCCCTGACCTTCACCCTTGCAGCCACAGCCACGTCCTATGCGCTGCTGCAGATCGGTTCAGGCATTTCCCTGTCATTTCACGCGGTCATGCAGGCATTGGGCTGACCCGGGCCACCCCGGAGCAGGCGGGGCGGCAGGTGCGCCCCGCCCGGAAACTGCCTCGGCGAAGGCTCCTCAGCCGAACTTCCCGTTGCGCGGGAAGCCGTGCGGCGGATTGTGCCCCTGCCCCGCGCGGTTGCCCTGCCACATCCTGAGGTCGGTCTCGGTGCGGGTGCGCTCGCCCTGCCGCCACGCGAGCCCCTCTTCAGCCCGGAACACCCGCGCGTCGGAAAGCGTGGTGTCGCCTTTGTATTTCTGCAGGATCACGCCCGCCCCGCGCCCCAGCACGGGCACCTGATCCAGCGGGAACACCAGCAGCTTGTGATTGGTGCCGAACACCGCCACGCTGTCGCCCTCGGCCGGCACGCACAACCGCGCCTCCTCGCCCGGCTTGACGTTGAGGATCTGCCGCCCGGTGCGCTTCTCCGCCGAGAAATCCTCTCCGCGCGCCAGGAACCCGTGGCCGGATTCGCTGGCCACCAGGTAGTGCTTGCCCTCCTGCGGCACGAACAGCGCCACCACGTCGTCCTCGTTGCCGAGTTCGGCGAGCAGCCGCACCGCCTGGCCATCGCCGCGTCCGCGCGGAAGGTCGCCGGCGCGCAGGGTGTAGGCACGCCCGTTGGTGGCGAACAGGCACAGCCGGTCGGTGGTCTCGCAGGCCACCAGGAAGCCGAGTCGGTCGCCCTCCTTGAACTTCAGCTCCTCGGGGTCGCCCACCGCCCCCTTCACCGCGCGGATCCATCCCTTCTGCGAGAGGATCACGCTGATCGCCTCGCGCTCGATGAACGCCTCCGGTGCCACCTCCGACATGGCCACGGCCTCGCCGAGTTCGGTACGCCGCGCCCCGAGCGGTCCGGCGGCGCAGCTCGCGCGCATCTCCTCCAGCTCGCCCGTGATGCGCTGCCAGCGCAGATCCTCCGAGGCGAGCAGCGTGGTCAGCTCCTTGCGCTCGCGCGAGAGCGCCTTGTGCTCGCGGTTGATCTCCATCTCCTCCAGCCGGCGCAGGCTGCGCAGGCGCATGTTGAGGATCGCCTCGGCCTGGGCCTCGGTCAGCGCGAAGGCCCGCATCAGCTCCGGCCTGGGCTCGTCCTCCGTGCGGATGATCCGGATCACCTCGTCGAGGTTGAGATAGACCTTGATGAATCCTTCGAGAATCTCGATGCGCTTCTCGATCGCCGCGAGCCGGTGGCGGGAGCGCCGCACCAGCACGTCCTGGCGATGGTCGAGCCAGGCGCGCAGCACCGCGCGCAGCCCGAGCACGCGCGGGGTCTTGCCGTCCACCAGCACGTTCATGTTGAGCGGGAAGCGGCTTTCCAGCGCGGTGAGGCGGAAGAGGCTGGCCATCAGCACGTCGGGTTCGACGCTGCGGTTCTTGGGCTCGAGCACGACGCGCACGGTCTCGGTGCTTTCGTCGCGCACGTCGCCGAGCAGGGGGAGCTTCTTCTCCTCCATCAGCTGGGCGATCTGCTCGATCAGCCGCGCCTTCTGCACCTGGTAGGGAATCTCGGTCACCACCACGCACCAGGTGCCGAAGCGCCCGTCCTCGCGGTGCCAGCGGGCCCGCACGCGGAACCCGCCGCGCCCGCTCTCATAAGCGGACAGGATCGAGGCCGGCTCCTCGACGATGATCCCCCCGGTGGGGAAGTCCGGCCCCGGCATCAGCTTGAGCAGGGCCTCGGTGGAAATCTCCGGGTCGCGCACCATGGCTGCGGCGGCGGCGCACACCTCGGCGGCGTTGTGGGGGGGGATGGAGGTGGCCATGCCCACGGCGATGCCGGCCGCCCCGTTGGCCAGCAGGTTGGGGAAGGCGCTGGGCAGCACCACCGGCTCGCGTTCCTCCCCGTCGTAGGTGGGGCGGAAATCCACCGAATCCTCGTCGAGGCCGGCGAGCATGGCGCGCGCCACGGCGGTCATGCGCGCCTCGGTGTAGCGCATGGCGGCGGCGCCATCGCCGTCGATGTTGCCGAAGTTGCCCTGCCCCTCCACCAGCGGGTAGCGGGCGGCGAACTCCTGGGCCAGCCGCACCAGCGCCTCGTACACCGAGGCGTCGCCGTGGGGGTGGAACTTGCCGATCACGTCGCCCACCACGCGGGCGCATTTCTTGAACCCGGAGGTGGGGTCGAGATGGAGCTGGTTCATCGCGTAGAGCAGCCGGCGGTGCACCGGCTTGAGCCCGTCGCGCACATCGGGCAGCGAGCGCGCCATGATGGTCGAGAGGGCATAGGCGAGATAGCGCTCGCTCAGTGCCTCCGCGAGATGGGTGTCCTCGATATGCCCCGCCTCAGCCGTATGCCCTGCCTCAGCCATCCGATTCGGTCCTCGTCATGCCAGCCACCCGGTCGTACAGCGCAAGCCGCGCCGGAGGCAACGGCAGGTGGCGCAGACCGAACACGTCGCGCGCGAGGAAGTGCCCGGTGAGCGCAAGCCCGTCGCGCCAGTCCTCCGGCCCCGCCTCTGCCGCGGCATCCACCAGGAACGCCGGCAGCCGCAGCAGCCGGGCGGCCCATTCCCCCGCCCCTTCCGCGCTCAGCGCCCGCCCGGTGCGCGGGCTGACATAGGCGAGCCCGCCGGTGGTCCCGGTGGCGGCGCAGGCGGAGAGGTCGAGCCCGTAGCCGAGGTCGGCCAGCAGCGCCGCCTCGAAGCGCACCAGCTCGGCGAGCATCGGCGCCCCCAGCGACAGCCGTCCGATCAGCCCGAGCAGCAGGTGAAACGGCCCGGGATGCGCCTCGCGCTCGGGCAGGGCGCCCTCGGCCACGGAGCAGGCGGCGGTGAGCAGGGCGAGCTGCAGCGCGTCGTCCATGGCGAGCGCGGCGGCGGGGTGGATCATCTCGCCCTCGAAGTGCCCGAGCTGCTCGGACAGCCGCCCCACCCAGCGCACGTCCACCAGGTTGCCGGGCTGCCACAGCCCCGCCCGGGCACGCCCCTGCCCGCCGTGCACCAGGCCGCGATGCGCCCCCTGGGCCTCGGTCATCACGGTGGCGATCACGTCGTTCTCGCCGAAGGGCCGCGCGGCGAGCAGGATGGCCGGCGCCTGCCACTCCATCAGTCGAACTCGGTGGGCAGGGCCGGGTCGCGCCAGTGGGCGAACATCCGCGCGATCTGCCGCGGCAGGATGCGGTCGTGGGAGAGGAACGCGGGGATCTCCGCCTCGGCGAAGAAGGCCACCTCGCTGGTCTCGGCGCTGGTCGCCGCCGCCCCGCCCTCGATCTCGCAGAGGAAGAACAGCTTGGCCGCCGAGAAGGGCTTGGGCACATGTCCCTGGCGCGTGCGGTCCCACACCGCGGCGAGCTTGCGCGGGCGCACCCGGAAGCCGGATTCCTCGCGCACCTCGCGCACGACGTTCTCCGCGGGGGTGAGGTTCACGTCGGCCCAGCCGCCGGGCAGCGTCCAGCGCCCCTCGTCGGCGACCTCGCGCACCATCAGCAGCCGCCCCTCGCGGAAGACGGCACCGCGCACGTCGATCTTCGGCGTGGCGTAGCCCTCCTGGGCGAGGAACATCCGCTCCAGCACGTCCCCCCCGCCGCCGCCGTGGCGGGCCATGGCGCGCGCGGCGAGTCGGGTCAGCGCCTGGTAGCGCTCGCGGTCGTAGGGATCACGGGTGAAGGCCAGCCCGCTCTGGGCGATCGCCGCCATTTCGCGCGCCATCACCAGCCATTCGGGATCGCTCCGCGCGTCCATCGCCGTCCCCTATTTCCCGGGGTCTTCCAGCCCCAGCGCCTTCAGCCGTGCCGTCTCCTCGTCCCAGCCGGCGCGCTCGCGCACGTTGAGGAAGAGATGCACCTTGTGCTCCAGCACCCGCGCCAGTTCCGCGCGGGCCCGGGCGCCGATCTCGCGCACCCGCGCGCCCCCGCCGCCGATCAGGATCGCCTTCTGCCCCGCCCGCGCCACGTAGATGGTGGCGTCGATGCGGATCGCCCCGTCGCGCAGGGTGCGGAAGCTGTCGGTCTCCACGGTGGTGCCGTAGGGCACCTCCTCGCGGGTCTGCAGGAACACCTGCTCGCGCACGATCTCGGCGGCGAGCAGCCGGTCGGGCAGGTCGGTGAGGTCGTCGTCGGGGTAGAGATGCGGCCCCTCGGGCATGGCGGCGGCGAGCGCGTCCACCAGCTCCCCCACCCCGCTGCCGGTCGTCGCCGAGACCATGAACACCTCGGCAAAGCCCGCGAGCTTCGTCAGCTCCGCGGTGAGCGGCAGCAGCCGGGCGGGGTCGATCAGATCGACCTTGTTGAGCACCAGCCACGCCGGGCGCCGGCGCCGGGCGAGGTCGTCCACGATGGCGCGCACCGGATCGGTCAGCCCGGCGCGGGCATCCACCAGCAGCAGCACCAGGTCGGCGTCCTCGGCGCCGGTCCAGGCGGCGGCCACCATGGCGCGGTCGAGCCGCCGGCGCGGGCGGAAGATGCCTGGGGTATCCACCAGCAGGATCTGGCTGCCCCCGCGCACCAGAATGCCCAGCACGCGGAAGCGCGTGGTCTGCGCCTTGGGGCTGACGATGGAGAGCTTGGCCCCGGTCAACCGGTTGAGCAGGGTGGACTTGCCGGCATTTGGCGCGCCGACGATGGCCGCATAGCCGCAGCGCGAGGGAGGGGCGTCGGTCATGAGCGCAGCTTCTCCAGCAGGTCGGCGGCAGCGAGGCGCTCGGCGGCGCGCTTGCTGCCGGCGCATCCCAGGCCGCGCAGCCCGGCGGCGGCGACCTCGATGCGGAAGGTGGGATCGTGCGACGGCCCCTCGCACGAAAGCACGGTGTAGTCGGGCGGGGCCACGCCGCGTGCGGCAAGCGCCTCCTGCAGCGCGGTCTTGGGGTCCTTGGGCGGGTCGGCCTGGGCGACGATGGCCGTCTCCCAGGCGCGGCGGATGAAGGTGCGTGCGGGGTCCAGCCCGGCGTCGAGATAGAGCGCACCGAGCAGCGCCTCCATGGCGTCGGAGAGCACGGTGGCAAGCTTGCGCACGCCGGCGCGCGATTCGCCGGGCGCCACGGCCAGGGCGGCGGAGAGCCCCAGCCGCTCGGCGATCTCGGCCAGCACCGGCTGGGAGACGAGGTTGGCCAGGCGCGGCCCCAGCTCGCCCTCCTGCTCGTGGGGGTAGCGCTCGGTGAGCCATTCGGCCATCAGCAGCCCGAGCACGCGGTCGCCGAGGAACTCCAGTCGTTCGTTGGAGCCCTCGCCGCGCTGGTGCGGCCGCCCGTGGGCCCGCCGCTCGGCAGCGGAGCGATGGGTCAGGGCCTCGCGCAGCAGCTCGGGACGAAGGAAGGCATGGCCGAGGATCGCCTCGGCCCGGGCCGGTCCCTCGCCGGGGAGAGCGCCAGGGAGGGCGTCAGGAAGATCTTCGGGAGCGGACGTGGTCAGTGGACCCCCATCAATATCCGGTTCCAGCGGATCTCGAACGGCCACTCCCAGATCTCCCACCACGGCGCGCTGCCATCCACCGAGAGGAAGATGAATTCGGCGCGACCGACCAGATTCTCGACCGGGATGAAGCCGACCGCGTTCGGCACCCGGCTGTCGAGGGAATTGTCGCGGTTGTCGCCCATGCCGAACACGTAGCCGGGCGGCACCTTGAACTCGGGGGTGTCGTCGAGCGGCCCGCCGTCGCCCACCTTGATGATGGGGTGCTGGCGCCCGCCGGGCATGGTCTCGCTGTAGAGATGGCGCAACCCCTCGCCCTCGGCAAGATAGTCGCCCTCGGGCCGGCGGGGCAGCTCCTCGCCGTTGATGTAGAGGTGGCCGCCCCTCATCTGCACGGTATCGCCGGGCAGGCCGACGATGCGCTTGATGTAGTCCTGGCTGGGGTCGCGCGGCAGCTTGAAGACGGCGACGTCCCCCCGCTCGGGCAGCCGCCCGAAGATGCGCCCCGAGAACAGCGGCGGCGAGAGCGGCAGCGAGTAGCGTGAATAGCCGTAGCTGTATTTCGAGACGAACAGATAGTCGCCCACCAGCAGGGTGGGGATCATCGAGCCGGAGGGGATGTTGAACGGTTCGTACGCCAGGGTGCGGATGCCGATGGCAATCAGTCCGGCATAGAGGAGCGTTTTGATGTTGTCGATCAGTCCGCCGGACTTGCGCCTGGCCATGGGATGCTGCGCCTGAATATGTCGGGTTGATATCCCGGGTCTCCCCGGCGAACGGGCGTTGAAGCCTGTTGCCGACCTGTTTGTCAAGGCAAGGGGCTTCGGGGGCAGCCGCGCTCGGCCGGATGTGCTATAGGAGTCCCGACCGCCAGCGCCGGCCACGCGGAGAGGAACGTCATGAAAAAAATCGATGGACGCGGCCGGGATGTGCCTGCCGGCGGGGCCTTCTGCCCGGTTGCAGCCAGCCTTGTCGTACTCGGTTCTGTCGTGCCCGGCCCTGTCGCGGCACGGTTCCCCGCCCTGCGACGGCGGGCGCCATGAGCGACATCCCTTCCTCCCCGACAACCGCGGTCGAGGGCGTGCGGCCGATCGTGCGCCCCTCGCTGACCGAAACCGTGGCCGGCCAGATCAAGACGATGATCGTCTCCGGCAAGCTGGAATTCGGCCAGCATCTCACCGAGCGGCGCCTGTCGGAACAATTCGCCGTCAGCAAGACCCCGATCCGCGAGGCGATGCTCTCGCTGGCCACCGAGGGGTTGATCGAGATTCGTCCACGCCAGGGCACGTTCGTTTTCTCGCTCACCGAGCAGGAAATCGCCCAGATCACCGACGTCCGCCGGGTGCTGGAGAAGGGCGCGATGCGTTCGGCGATGCGCTACGACGCCACCGGCCTGCTCGAAGCGCTGCATGCCAATCTTGCTGCCTGCACCGGCCTCGCCGAGGGCAGCAACGCCGCCGCCGACTACCGCAGCATCGACGACAACTATCACGCGCTGTTCTTCGACTTTGCCCACAACCCCTATATCGCGCGCGCCTACGAGGCGGTGGCCTGCAAGGTGCGGGCCCTGCGCAATCGCCTGACCTTTCCCGCCAGCTTCATCCGCGTCTCGCTCACCCAGCATGCCGAGATCGTCCGCCTACTCAACGAGGGTCATGTCGGCCAGGCGGCGGCACAGCTCGACTACCACATTGCCGCCAGCTTCTCCGAGCGCGCCAAACGCCTGTTGGCCAACCCCGGTTGAAGGGCTGGCCAACGGCGACAATCCCGGATTCGGAAAGCGGTCAGATAGAGGGAAGAGCGGGCCGCCCGCGTAGGGAACGGCCCCTCCTTCCTGCTTGCCGGCCTTCCTATTTGACAGTCACGATATCGGCCTCGGCGATGGCCTGCTCGCTCAGCTCCTGGCCGATGCCGGGAAGATCCGGCGTCTCGAAGTATCCATCCTTCGGCTGGTAGTCATATTTGCAGAGCTTGATATTTTTTTCCAGCAGCGAAACGCAATGGTGCTCGTGGATCAGGAAATTCGGAATCACCGCTTCCAGCTGCAACGCCGCCGCGGTGGCGAGCGGCCCGCCGCAGACGTGCATCTGCACCGCGCAATCGTAGACATGCCCCATGTCGCAGATCTTCTTGCCCTCGGTGAGTCCGCCGCAGTTGCCGAGGTCCGGCTGGATCACGCGCAGCGACCGGTTCTCGAAGAACGGCCGATAGCCCCAGCGGCTGTAGATCCGCTCGCCGCTCGCCACCGGGATCTTCACGTTGTTGGCGATCTCCTTCATCGACTGGCTGTTCAGCGGATGCACCGGCTCCTCGTAGTAGAAGCAGCGCAGCTGCTCCAGCTCCCGGCCGAGCTGGATGGCGGTATTGGTGTCGGTGAGCGAGTGCAGTTCGATGATGATGTCGAGCTTCGGCCCTCCGGCATCGCGCATGGCCGCCACCCGGTCCACCGCGATCTTGATCTGGTCGTAGCGGAGCATCCCGTAGTTGCTCCAGCCCATCCAGTGGCCTTTCAGATCGAAGCCGACCGGATCGACCTTGATGCAGTCATAGCCTTCCGCCATCGCCTTGCGGGCGGCCTCGGCGTATTCCTCCGGCCGGACGAGGGCCTTGGACACCTTGCCCCAGTCGAACTGCAACTGGCTGGCATAGGTCCGCAGCCTCTTGTTCGTCTTGCCGCCCAGCAGCTTGTACACCGGCGCATTGAGGGCCTTGCCCTTGATATCCCACAACGCGATGTCGATAGCGCTCATGGCGGCGAAAATGACGGTCCCGCCGCCCATCCCCCAGAACGTCATCCGGAAGATCTTCTCCCAGATCTGCTCGTTGTTCATCGGATTCATGCCGATGATCAAACGGGCGAAGTCCTGCGCCATGCCGATCTGCGCCTTGTTGGCGTCGCCGTAGGCCAGGCCGATCTCGCCACAGCCGCTGATGCCCTCGTCGGTGTTGATCCGCACGCACACCGGGTTCCACGGTGTGCCCTTCACGCACATCTCGCCGTTCAGCCGCAGCACGTCAACGCTGGTGATCTTCATTGGATTTCTCCCTTGGTTATGGGCCGCCGCCTGCGGGGTGGCCGCCCCGGATGGTGTATCAATCGGCACAGGCCTCAGGCCCGCGCTGCGCGGTACCGTTCGCGCGGCACCCTCATGGTCAGCAACACGCCGACCGAGACCAGCGACATCACGGCCATGCCGATCAGCACGCCGGTGACGCCGTAGAACTGCTCGACATAGCCGAGGATTTTGCTGGCGATGTAGCCACCCAGGCTCGAGCACGAGTTGATGAAGGCGACCGAGACGGCCAGGCTTCCCGGCGACAGCATCAGCGCCGGCATCGCCCAGTACGTGCCGTAGTAGCTGTATGCGCCGATGCCGTACACGGCCAGGGCGAGGAGCTTCAGGGCGAGCCCGGGCAGCATCCCGAGCATCAGGAACGACAGGGCCGCGACGCCCATCGCGATCACGGTATGCCACTTGCGCTCGCCGGTGCGGTCGGAGCTGTAGCCCCAGAGCGGCATCGCCACCAGGGCACAGACGAACGGCAGCGCCATGATGAAGCCGATCGTCGTGTCGGAAACGCCGAAGTTGTAGGCTTTGAGAATGCTCGGGAACCAGAGCGGTCCGGTCTGTGCGGCGCCCTGCACGCACATGTAGATCACCCCCAGCTTCCACAGCACCGGATTGGTGATCACGTCACGAAAGCGGCTTTTGCCGAGTGCGGCGGCCTGAGCCCGTTCGGCTTCCAGAACGCGCGTCAACCATTCGCTCTCGTCGTGCTTGAGCCAGCGCGCGCTTCTGGGCGAGTCGGACAGCACGAAGAAGGCCAGAATGCCGAGGAAGATCGACGGCACGCCCTCGATGACGAACAGCCACCGCCATCCCGCGTGTCCGAGGAAGTTGAAATTCTGCACGATCCAGCCGGACACCGGCCCGGCGATCATGGCCGATGCCGCGGCGGCCATCATGAACCAGGCCGTGACCTTGGCCCGCTCGGAGCCGGGAAACCACAGCGATAAGTAATAGATCACACCTGGGAAAAATCCGGCCTCGAACACGCCGAGCGCGATGCGGGCCCACATGATCTCGCTGACCGTGGTGACCACGAACATCAGCAGGGTGGCGAGGCTCCAGCCGATCACGATGACCCCGAGCCATCTCCGGGCGCCGAGCCTGCTGATGATCATGTTGCTCGGGATCTGGAAAAGCAGATACGAAATGAAAAATGCCGAGACCACGTTGCCAAAATCGACAGGTGTCATCTGGATGTTTTCGCGCATCCTGAGCGCCGCGAATCCAAGGTTCGAGCGGTCCATCGTATTGAAGAAATACAATACGAAGACGAACGGAACGATATAAATCCAGATTCGCGCTATTGCCCGCTTGTCCGCGGGCTTATCCGCCGCGGATTCCTTTGTGCCCTGGGTTGGCACCGGATCGGCCTGGTTCATCGGTTCCTCCGCCCATTTCAGTGAGGCGGCAAGAAACGGACGGAATAACGTGAACAGTCAATGCCGCCGGCAAGAATACGATATACCACAGCCGCCGGTACAACCTGCCTTCGTCGGAAGGCGCGTGGCATGACATATACCAGCACAGGCCGACGCACGGAGATGGCCCGCGAGCGCCCCGGAAAGGCCGTGCCCCGGTCCGGGAGCCACGTCTCATCCGGGCGTGCCTATCCGCGGGCGCGCTCGACCTGATGGATGGAATTGCAGGCCCGCAGCCCCGCGATCACCCGCGAGAGATGCGCGAGGTCGCGGACCTCGACGTCCACCACCGCCTCGAAATAGTCCATCTGGCGGTTGATGACGCGCAGGTTGGCCACGGCCCCCTCCTGCTTGGAGATGGCGTTGGCGATGTCGGCCAGGGCCGCGACCTCGTTGCCGGCCACCACGCGCAGCCGGCCGATGTGGCCCTCGCCCCGGTCGCTGGGGCCCTTGTCGCGGGGGTCGGCCTGGAAGGCGGAAGGCTCCCAGTCCACGTCGATGAAGCGCTCGGGGGTGGCGGCGAAGGTCTCCAGCGTGGCGCAGTCGCGGGTGTGGATGGTCACCCCCTTGCCGGTGGCGACGATGCCGACGATGCGGTCGCCCGGCACGGGGTGGCAGCAGCCGGCGTAGTGGACGGCCATTCCCGCCACCAG
>CALNAL010000352.1 GCA_937874445.1 uncultured Acetobacteraceae bacterium
GGCGCCGAAGGCCCAGGCGCCGAAGCCCTCCTTCCCCCTGGGCAACCGCGCGGGCCAGCCGATCCGCGCCTTCTACGCCACGCCGGCGGGGCGGATGAACTGGGGGCAGAGCCGGGTGGGGCCGGCGCTGGCGGCGGGGACGCAGCTGGCGCTGCGGGTGCCGGCCGACGGCAACTGCCTCTTCGACATGCGCGCGGTCTATGCCGACGGCCGCACCGAGGAACAGCGGGGGGTGAATACCTGCGAGACCAAGGAGGTGGTCTTCGGCAGGGCCGCCCGGAGCTTCCAGCTCGACAACCGGGGCACGATGCCCGTGGTCAAGCTGGAGGCGCGCAAGGCCGGAGCCTCGGCGTGGCAGGCCAACAAGATGGCGGCCGGCCCGATCGCGCCCGGCACCCGCCAGGAATTCCAGCTGCCGCCGGACGAGGGCTGCGTGTTCGATCTGCGCGTGACCTTCGCCGACGGCCGGGCGCGCGAGAAATCCGCGGCCGATCTCTGCCGCGCGCCTGCCCAGGCGGTGAATTGAGGCCGGTGTCCCGCTGACCGCGCCCCCGGGCGCGGTTCGCAGCCCCGGGGGTCAAGGCTCTTCCGGCTTTCCCCGCGGACAAGAAAACGGGTTCCCCGCTCCGGCAGGGGCCGTACACAGCAAGGATCACCGGCTCCGGGATGCCCGGAACCGATGATCCTGGAACGAACCGGTGCGCACAAGCTGGCCGGAGTCACCGCCGCCGGAAAAGCGAGCCGGGGAGGCGATCAGCCGTTGGCAGCCGCCCGGCGCGAGGAACTTCCCTCGCCGGCGGCCGCCTTCTTGGCGGCGGTGGCGGCCTCGCTCATGGTGCCGCGCAGGCTGCGCAGGAAGGCAGTGCCTTTGAGGGTGCGCTGCACCAGCACGCTGCGGCGATCCATCGGATCGACCTTGCGGCGGGCGAGATCGAGCTCGCCGAGGCGGTCGAGTGCGCGCGTGATCGCCGGCTTGGAAACGTTCAGTTCGGCGGCGAGGCCGCGCACGGTATGGGCGCCTTCCTGCAGATAGCAGGTCAGGAAGACCCCGAGCTGGCGCGCCGACAGATCAGCCCCGTCGCTGCGCACGAGCGCAACAATGGTGTCGCGCAGAATACCAACAAGCTGCTCGGCAGATGGATTGGCTGCCATGGTCCGTGGTCCTTTCTTCTTCCCCGGCGACTTTGCCGCCATCTTTTTTGTCGCTCGCATCATTTCACTCTCCTGCCCGCGCTTCGTTCGAGGTGTTCGGGATGCTTTGCTCATGTGCCGTGCCCGGGCCGTACAAACAGGCTATGCGAACGAAAATAACCTGTTATTGGACCCATGTTACCGCAATATGTCACTTTCCGCCATTACGTTTATTTTATTCACGATCAATGCGTGCAAGGCACGAATCGCCTGGGCCTCGCCCCCTTCCGGCCGCCCCGGACGCGCGGAATCGTTCCAGGCGTAGAGATCGAGATGAATCCACGGAACCCCGGGCGCCACGAAGCGGCGCAGATAGAGCGCGGCGGTCACCGCACCCGCCATCGGCTTAGATGAAACATTGTTCAGGTCGGCAACATTGCTGTCCAGCCAAGAATCGTAACTGTCCCACAACGGAAGCCGCCACAGCGGGTCGCCCACCGCGTTCCCCGCGCCCAGCAGCGCCTCGGCCCAGGCGTCGTCGTTGCAGAACAGCGCGGCCAGCTCCGGCCCCAGCGCCACCCGCGCCGCCCCGGTCAGGGTGGCGCAATCGACCAGCAGATCGGGATGCGCATCGGAGGTCTCGGCCAGCAGGTCGCACATCACCAGCCGCCCCTCGGCGTCGGTATTGCCGATCTCGACGGTCAGCCCGCGCCGTGTCTTCACCACGTCGAGCGGATGGATCGCCGAGCCGGAGATGGCGTTCTCGACGCAGCCGATGCGCAGCATCAGCCGCACCGGCAGGTCGGCCTGCATCAGCATCCGCGCCAGGCCGAGGACATGCGCCGCCCCGCCCATGTCCTTCTTCATGCGCAGCATGCCGGCGGGCGGCTTGAGGTCGTAGCCGCCGGAATCGAAACAGACCCCCTTGCCGACCAGGGCGATCAGCGGGCTGGCGGAGGTGGCCTTGCTGCCCTGCCAGGAGAAGCCCGCCACCACCGGCGCGCGCACCGAGCCGCGCCCCACCGCGGCCACGGTGGGATAGCCCTCCTCCAGCGCCGCGCCGGCAACCCGCATCGGCTCCGCGCCGTAGCGCCGGGCCAGGGCCTCGGCGGCATCGGCGAGGTCGGAGGGGCCCAGCAGGTTGGAGGGCGTGTTCACCAGGTCGCGCACCATCCACACCGCCGCCGCCGACGCCAGCGCCTCCGAGGACGCGGGCACGCACAGGCGCGCCGGGGCCCGCCGTGCCGGGTGCAGGCGGTCGTAGGCATAGGCGCCGAGCAGAAAGCCCAGGGTGGCGGTCTCCGGCGACAGGTCGGCAGGCTCGATCCGCCAGAGACTGTCCGCCGGCAGGGCAAAGGCCAGGCCGCCGAAAGCGTGCGGTGCGGTTTCCGTCCCCAGCCCCAGAACGGCGCCGGCCACGCCATGCTCGCCCGGCAGCAGCACCAGCTCCTGCGCCTTGGCCGAGAACCCTGCGTCGTGCAGCCAGGCGGTCTGGGCGGCGGGCAGGGAGGCCAGCAGCGCCTCCAGGCCGGCGGGGCGCACGGCCCGTACCACGCGGGCAGCAGATTCCGGAGCGCCGATCTCTACCGGCAGCGGACGGTCATTCACATCAGCAATCCTCAAAACAGGCGGGAGCGTTTTCCGCCAAACTTCGCCATGGAACCTGCGGTCGGCCAGGCGCCTCGCCGCCGAATTTTCTTGCGATCCGCCCGCTTTTTGGCCCGGAATGACTCAGGGCGCAAGAAAAGCGGTGCTGACCGCACCCAGGTGCAGGGCCGCGCCGAGCAGCACCAGCGCATGCCATCCGGCGATGTGGAAGCGCCAGCGCCGGGTGAACAGAACCGCCCCGATGGTGTAGGCCAGCCCGCCGGCGAGCAGCAGCCCCAGGGAAATCTCGGGCAGGCGGCGCGCCAGCCACGGCAGCAGGGCCAGCACGGTCCAGCCCATCACCAGGCACAGCGCCAGCGAGGCCCGCTCGCAGCGCCGCGGGAGGGCGAGCTTGAGGGTCACCCCCACGGCCGCCACCCCCCACATCGCCGCCCTCGACGCCGACCAGATCGCCGCCCGCGCCCCCCCCCAGCTCCGCGGCCTCCCCGCCACCACGCTGGGGAATTTCTCCACGGCCCAGCTCGCCGCCCTCTCCGCCACCCAGATCGCGGCGCTGTCCACCGCCGGCCTGGACGGGCTCGCCCCCTCCCAGATCGCCGGCCTCGCCGCCCCCCCCCTCGCCCGCCGCGCCCCCCCCCCGCTGGCGCGCCTCGCGGCC
>CALNAL010000353.1 GCA_937874445.1 uncultured Acetobacteraceae bacterium
CGGCCGGGCGGAGACCGGGCCCCGGGGCCGCGGGGACGCCACGGCAGCGGCCTGGTATCGTGAGCAGTCGGGAGGGGGGGCCCGCAAGAACGTGCTGGGCATTGAGGGACTCTGATAAAACGCCCCGCACACACGGGCCACAGTAAACTGCCGCTGCCCCTCATCGCGTGGCCCGGCATAGCGTGCAGCCGACGACCGCAGCGCGGGGCCCCCTATGCAGAATATTCCGACTGACCTCCTGAAAGATGCCGTCAAGGAGGCCCTGTCCGAGTGGCTGGATAAGCAGTTCGCGAAGTTCGGGAGGTGGGGCCTGGGCGCGCTGGCAAGCGTCGCACTGGCCGGACTTGTCACGCTCGCCGTGAGGTATGGCAAATGACCACGCAGCTCTCACCCGCTGCTGAAGCCCTGATCGTTACCTTCGAAGTCGGATCGAAATCGGAATACAATTCGCATCCGACCTGGTCCGGCGGCGCGTCGGGGGTGACGATCGGCATTGGCTGCGACCTCGGCTATTGGGGGCCAGTGCAGGTTGGAACCGTGTGGGGGCCGTATCTCTCGGCGGGAGTCGTCAAACGCCTCCAACAGGTCGCTGGAATCAAAGGTGCCAGCGCACGCCCGGCGGCCCAGGCGCTCGCCGATATTGTCGTGCCGTGGGAGGCCGCGTGCGCCGTGTTCGACGCCACGGATATGCCCGATGCGATCACACAGACGCGCGCGGCATTTCCCGGCGTAGCCGATCTGCCTGCCGACTGCTTCGGCGCGCTCGCCTCAGTGGTGTTCAATCGCGGCAGCCAGATCACCTCCTCTGATCCCGCGCAGGCCCTTCGTCGCATTGAAATGGCGCAAATACGTGATGCCATCGCGGAGGCCCGTGCTCGGGATGTCCCGGCTTATCTCCGCGCCATGAAGCGCCTTTGGCCGGCCGGCAGCGGCGAGGACGGATTGCGCACCCGCCGCGACGCGGAGGCGGCTCTCTTCGAACGCGGCCTCGCCGCGTCCTGACCCTTGCCGCCAGGCAGGCGGCGCGTTTCGGAGAACGAAATGACCTGGTCGAAAATCAAATCCTGGCTGCGCCAGCCCACAACGATCCATGGCATCGCCGTGGTGGTCGGCGGGTGTGCTGCCGCGGCCGCGCACCTCTTTGGCGGGACGCCCTGGGTGGACGGGGCATGCGCTGTCACGCTCTATGCTGCGACGAACGTCCTGGTGTCCGACAACTCTGCTGACGTGAGGCCCATGGAACGGTTGGTCGAGGATGCGGCCACGGCGATCGTCAGCAAGCGCATCGCGCAGTCACTCCCGGCGCTGATCGTCGACGTGCAGGGGGCGCTCACCTCGTTGGCGCCGCCCGCTCCGGAGGCCCCTGCGGCTCCGGCCGCCGCGCCCTCCCTCATCCCCGTCTCGGTTGTTGGTGCTGCGCCTGCGAGCAGCGCCCAGCCGGCGGCGCAACCCAGCTCGTAAGGAATATCCATGTTCAAGCAGATCACTCTCCCCGGCCACGGCTGGACGCGCCGCAAGCTGCTCGCGGCGTTCCCCACGCTGTCGGCCGTGGCGGTCGCCGGGTGCACCATCACTGAGAACAGCGACGGCACCACCACCGTGGTGGTCAACACCTCCGAGGTGGATTCCTACACCAGCGCCATCGTCACCGCCTCCGCGACGATCCTGTCGATCGCGGCGGTTTCCAGCGCCATCGGCGCGCCTCTGGTCGCCGAGATCACCACTGCCGCGACCACGCTCAAGACCGCAGTTTCTGCCTGGGACAAAGCCTCGGGTGGGTCGGAGACGTTCACCGTCAATTCGACCTCCTGGGCCACCGTCGGCAAGACGGTGATCGCCGATGCCCAGACCTTGGCTGCTGACCTGGCTGGCGTGCCGGCGGCGATCGAGAGTTCGGTCTCGAGCAGCGTCTACAGCACGGTCAACACCGTGGTGCTGGGGGCGCAGAGCGCATTGTCGTTCCTCGAGGCGCTGTTCTCGAGCTTCGTCTCGGTCACTGCCTCGGTCCGTCGCATGGGCGCCGGCGAGCCGAAGCTCTCCCGCGTGCAGACCTTCCGCGCCGTTGGTCTGGGGGTGCCGGTCTGGGCCCCAGCGCTCGATGCGGCCGATGCCGGGCTGCCGCTCGGCGCGCCTCGTTCCCGCCTGGTGCGCGTCACTGGCGGCCAGGTGCTGTTCACCGGCGGCGCCGGTCGCTGATCCCAGTGCCAAGCCTCCTCTTTTTCGTCGGAGAAAATTAACATGCCGAATGAACCGAACCTCGGCCCGCTCGAGCCGACCCGCCTTCCGGATGGCGAAGTCAGGCCGATGCGGCAGGAATTCACGCCGCCGACCATAGGCCGCGTGGTGCTGTTCACGCCCGCCGATCCCAATGGGGGTGCCAACGGTGCTCGCGAATATGTCGCGATCGTCGGGCAGGCGTTCCACGATCCCGGCAACCCGCGCCCCTACGTCAACCTGCTGACCTTTCCCCCCTTCCAGCCGCCGGCCTGGGAAGGGTCGGTGCAGGAAGGCGAGGGGCCGCGTTCGTGGCGCTGGCCTCCGAAGAAGTAAGCCGAGACACCCCCAAGGCGCTCCACTTCGGCGGGGCGCCTTTTTTCGGAGCGATCATGCTTGATCTTTCCTCTTGCCGCCTTGGCCTGATCCATCGGCCGCATCCGCGCCTGCCCCGCATCGGCGCCGCGCTGGCCGGCCGGCAGCCACCCGCGGCCGCGGACTGGCACCGCTACATCGCCCTCGACGGCGACGCCCTGGGCAACGACCAGGTCGGCAACTGCGTGGAATGCGGAACGCTGCGCGCCATCCAGGTCATGCGCGCCGCCGCCGCGGGAGACGCGCGCAAACCCTCCACCGCGGAGGCCCTGGCGCTCTACCGTGCCTGGGCCGGCTGGGACGGGACCGCCGCCACCGACCTCGGCACCGCCTCCGATGCCGCCGCCGCGCTCTGGGCGAGCCAGGGCGTGGCCTGGGGGGAGCAGTGGCGCGACATCCCCGCGGTGGCCGGATTCGACCCGAGGATCGCGAGCCATCTGCGCGCCGCCATCGCCTGGCTCGGGCCGGTGCAGCTCGACCTCGATCTGCCGCTCTCGGCGAAAGAGCAACCGTCGACCTGGACGGTCGGTACTGGCGCGGCCGCGCAGCCGGGTAGCTGGGGGGCGCATCGCGTTTGCGTCGGCGCGTACGGACCTGGCTCGTTCCGTGCGATCACCTGGGGCGAGGAGCGCATCCTGTCTGACGATTTCATCGCGACCTATGCGCTTGACGCCATGGCGGCGATCTCGCGCTCTTGGCTGGACACCATGGGCCGCTCGCCGCGCGGTCTCGACATCGACCAGCTCGAGGCGGAAAGCCGGAGCCTTGCGGCATGAGCGACGCACTCTGCGTTCCGCCGCCTGACCTGCGCGACGCCACGGGCTGGCACTGGCTGCGTCTGGCTAGTGCGCCGGCCGAGCTGGTGCATTGGGAGCCGTCGCCAGCCTACCGCGGGGCGGGGATGTGGCGCTGGATCGATCGTAAGCCCAAGACGGGCGGTCCTGCAGCCGCAGAAGGGTGGCGCTACGTCGGGCCGGCCGTGCCGTCGGAGCCGCCTCTGGCCGGCAGTCATCCGGCATCAGAGCTGGGCTATCCCGGCGCCAACGCCGCCCCGAAGCAGCCGGAGGTCGTGCCATGATCCTCCTCCGCCTGCTCGGGCAGTATCTCCTCAACTGGCTCAATCTGCTGGACCATGCTGGAAACTGCCTGCTGCTGGGCGACGCTGACGAGACCATGAGCGCCCGCCTCGCACGGGCCCGCAACGCCGGACGGCGCTGGGCGTTCTGGCTTTGCCGCGTGCTCACCTGGGCCCAGATCCTGCTGACGGCGGGACGCATGCGCCGCGACCACGGCGACTACGCGCTGGACAAGCGGACGCGACCGAACTCGCGCGAGATCCTCGACCTATGCCGCTGGCCGCCACGCCTGCGCCGGCGGCCGGTCAACGAGGTGCAGCCCGAGGAGATCGGGGAGGGGGCATGAGGCTCGCCATGGCCCTTTGCCTCGGCCTCTGCGCCTGCGCTGCCCAGCAGGCTCGTGATGCCGCTACCTGGGCGCCGGGGCACACCCTTGCCGACCTCGAGTCGTGCATGGGCGTGCCAGACCATCAGGATGCCGTGGTAGCCGAGTGGCGCTACCAGGAGCCAACCAGCAGTTCTAGCCTGGGGATCGGCACGATCCTCGCCAGCCTGGCGTCCCCCTTCGCGGTGCTCTCCGGGGGATCGACCTCGATCTCCTCCGCCGGCAATTGCCGCGCCGTCGCCACGCTGGCCGGTGGCCGGGTGACGGCTCTGCGTTATGCCGGCGACAGCGATGGCCTCACTGGGGCCAATGCGGTCTGCGCGCCGCTCGTGCGAGGATGCACCCTAGAGTGATCTCATCCCAGAACGGAGGGAGAACTCTTGGCACGGTTTTGGCACGGATTTCGACGTGCCAAGATGAATTTCGGTGGATGCTGGCGAACGAATGTTCCCCCCCAGGCGATTCGCTAACTGTCTGAATTATTGGGGGAAGGATGGTGCTGTTGCAGAGACTTGAACTCTGGACCTCCCCCTTACCAAGGGGGTGCTCTACCACTGAGCTACAACAGCATACCGGGCTTCGGCGAACAGGCGCCGGAGCGGGAGGCTTCCTAGCCGTGTCGGCGCGCGGGCGCAAGCCCCAACGGCATGGTTTCCGCATCCGGCAGTCCTGACCCGAGCCTGATGCAATCTGCTGCCAGCCCAGCGGGAGCGTGCTAGCCTGTGGATGTTGCGTTTTCGGGAGGCGAGCCGCGGCCTTTCCGCCGGGGCCTGCCCATGAAGGAGGATTCGCATGGCACTCTCGCCGCTGGCCGGCAAGCCGGCTCCCCGCAGTCTGCTGGTCGATCTCGCGGCCCTCGAGCGGGCCTATCTCGCGGGCCGTCCCGACCCCGCCGATCCAGCCCAGCGAGTCGCCTTCGGCACCTCCGGCCACCGCGGCTCCTCGCTCAAGGGGTCGTTCACCGAGGCCCACATCCTCGCCATCACCCAGGCCATCTGCGAGCACCGTGCGGCGCACGGCATCACCGGCCCGCTGTTCCTGGGGCGCGACACGCACGCCCTCTCGGCCGCCGCCCAGCGCACCGCGCTCGAAGTGCTGGCCGCCAACGGCGTACCCACGATCATCGCCACCGATGACGCCGTGACCCCTACGCCGGTGGTCTCGCGGGCGATCCTGGCCCACAACCGCGGCCGCACTTCCGGCCTGGCCGACGGCATCCTCATCACCCCCTCGCACAATCCACCGTCGGACGGCGGCTTCAAGTACAACCCCCCCAACGGCGGCCCCGCCGACACCGACGTGACGAAGGGGGTGGAAACCCGTGCCAACGCGATTCTCGCCGCCGGCAACCGCGAGGTCCGCCGCGTTCCCTACGAGAAGGCGCTGGTCGCCGAGACCACCCGCGCCGAGGACTACATCGCCCCCTACGTGGCCGACCTTGCCCATGTCATCGACTTTCCCGCCATCAAGGCCGCCGGGCTGAAGCTCGGGGTTGATCCCCTGGGCGGCGCCTCGCTGCCCTACTGGGAGCCGATCGCGGAGCGATACGGCCTCGACCTCACCGTGGTGAACAAGGCGCTCGACCCGACCTTTTCCTTCATGACGGTGGACCACGACGGCAAGATCCGCATGGACTGCTCCAGCCCCTACGCCATGGCCAGCCTGATCGGGCTGAAGGACCGTTTCGACGTGGCCTTCGCCTGCGACCCCGATTCCGACCGCCACGGCATCGTCGCCCGCTCGACGGGGCTGTTGAGCCCCAACGCCTATCTGGCCGTCGCGATCGACTACCTGCTGGCGCACCGGCCGGGCTGGCCGACCGCCGCCGGGGTGGGCAAGACCCTGGTCAGCTCCAGCCTGATCGACCGCGTGGTGGCGCGCCATGGCCGGCGGCTGGTCGAGGTGCCGGTGGGCTTCAAGTGGTTCGCCCCCGGCCTGTTCGACGGCAGCCTGTGCTTCGGCGGCGAGGAGAGCGCTGGCGCCTCCTTCCTGCGCCAGGACGGCACGGTGTGGACCACCGACAAGGACGGCCTGCTGCTCGACCTGCTGGCCGCGGAGATCACCGCGAAGTCTGGGCGCGATCCGGGGCAGTGCTACCAGGCGCTCACCGCCGAGCTGGGCACCTCGGCCTATACCCGCATCGACACTCCGGCCACGCGCGAGGAGAAGGCGCGCCTGCTCGGGCTCGCCCCCGAGGCGGTGCCGGGCACCACGCTGGGCGGCGACCCGATCACCCAGCGCCTTACCCGCGCCCCGGGCAACGACGCGCCGATCGGCGGGCTGAAGGTGGCGAGCGCGCACGGCTGGTTCGTCGCGCGCCCCTCCGGCACGGAGGACATCGTCAAGCTCTACGCCGAGAGCCTGCGCGGGGAGGCGCACCTGCAAGCCATCCTCGCCGAGGCGCAGACCATCATGGCGGCGGCGCTGAAGCCATGACGGAGAAGAAGCCGCAACCCCATCGCACCGCGGCGGCGGAGGCGGCGGCGGAGGCACGCCGGGCCCGCGAGGCCGAGGCGCTGCGGGCCAACCTGCAACGCCGCAAGCGCCAGACGCGTGAGCGGGCCGGGGCCGAGACCCCGACGGGGGAGGCTGACCGGGAGCCTCGCTAGTGTCCTGCCCGTGAAGTTCGCCGCATCAGCGGCGGACGGAGCGGATCAGCAGGCCATTGAAATGAAAAGAGAGTGTCTTGATTTCGAAGGCTCCAGGACTTCGGAATCAGGACACGAGGCGTCTTCCGCGAGAAGGGCAGATTCGGGGGAAGGGGGGATCGGGAGCGATCTCCCCGGCGCACGGCCCGG
>CALNAL010000354.1 GCA_937874445.1 uncultured Acetobacteraceae bacterium
ATCTACACCTAAGCCTTCGTCGGCAGCGTCAGATGTGTATAAGAGACAGGTCCCGATCGGCGATCGTCCGATCACAAACAAACAACGCGGGAGAACCTGCATGGACGATTTCAACACCACCCTGGAGCGCTGCGGAGTTCCGCCGCTGTCACGCCGACAGCTGCTGGCGGGCGTCTCGGCCGTGGCGGCGCTGCCGCTGATGGCGGCCGCCCCCAAGACCGACGACCTCATCCTTCCCCCCGCCGGCCAGGACGAGGTGCTCTCCACCGCCGACAGCGAGGGCCTCGTCAACGTCCACATGCGCAAGGGCGAGGTGATCGGCGTCTCCAGCCTCGACCCGCCGGAAAACCTCGCCTCGCCGATGGGGCTGAACTGGTATCAGCGCGCCGTCGCCTCCGACCGCATCCTCTATCCGATGATCCGCGTGGACTATAAGCCGGGCGGTACGGGCGGCGACCGCACCACGCGCGGCGTGCCGATGTACCGTCGCGCCTCGTGGGACGAGGCCCTCGGCATGGTCGCCGACGAGCTCAAGCGCGTGAAGGAAAAGTACGGCAACGAGGCGATCCTGGCGAAGGTCGTGGGCGGCTGGCAGACGGCCGGCAGCCTGCACCTGAAGATGTCGCAGGTGGCCCGCTTCTTCGGCCTCTACGGCGGCTACACCAACCTGATCGGCAACAAGAGCTATGCCTGCTGGCAGTGGGCCGCGCCCTACTCCATCGGCGAGCAGTATCCCGACGATTCGATGGCCGACACGCTGGCCAATTCCAACGCCGTGATCTTCTGGGCCTCCGACCCGATGGACTGCTGGAAGGTGCGCGCGGTCTCCTACGGGCGCATGCGCAACTGGATGGAGGCGCTCAAGGCGCGCGGCGTGAAGATGGTCTCCATCGACCCGCTGCTGACCGAGACCGGCCGCATGTGCGACCAGTGGTACCCCATCCGCCCCGGTGCGGATGTGGCCCTGATGGCGGCGATGGCCTACTACCTCATCAGCGAGAAGAAGGCCGACCAGTCCTTCCTCGACACCTACACGGTGGGCTACGAGCCGTTCCGCAAGTACATCATGGGCGAGACCGACGGGGTCAAGAAAACCCCGGAGTGGGCCTCGAAACTCACCGACCTTCCGGTCGAGCGCATCGTGGCGCTGGCGAAGTTCTACGCCGAGACCCCGAAGGTGAAGATCTCCTGCTCGCGCGGCATCCAGCGCTGCGACCACGGCGAGCAGAACGTGCGCATGGCGATCACGCTGGCGCTGCTGAAGGGCGAATTCGGCATGCCCGGCGGCGGCATGACCTTCGAGATCCCGGGCTTCTCCGGCACGGGCGACGCCAAGCTGAAGGGCCGTCCGCCGGCCACCTTCCCCGGCGCGCCCAACCCGGTGACGCAGGCGATCATCGACCAGAACCTCGCCCACTCGCTGCTCGACGCGCCGGTGGTCAACAACCACAACGGCAAGTCCTACCCCTACCCGCAGCCGGGCAAGTCGGAGGTCAAGCTGGCCTACTGGGTGGGCGGCTCGATGCTCAACCAGCATGACGACGTCAACCTCAACCTCAAGGCCTACCAGAAGCTGGAGACCCTCATCGTCGCCGATTCCTGGTGGACCCCGGGGGCGCGGATGGCCGACATCGTGCTGCCGGTGGCGACCCTCTTCGAGCGCAACGACATCTGCTACTTCTGGCGCTACGTCGTCTACCAGCACAAGATCGTCGAGCCGGCCGGGGAATCCCGCACCGACTTCGCGATCTTCAACGAGCTGGCGAAAAAGCTCGGCTTCTCCGAGCGCTTCAACATGAAGATGGAGACCGAGGACGCCTGGCTGCGCAAGCTGCTGTCGATGTCCGACGTCAAGATGTCCTACGAGGACTTCCGCAAGGCGGGCTACTACAAGCTGCCGATCGACGAGACCCCGTATGTCGCCTTCGAGGCCTTCCGCAAGGACCCCAAGGCCAACCCGCTGAAGACGCCCTCGGGAAAGTTCGAGATCCACTCGGAGACGATCGAGAACTACCACTACAAGGAGTGCCCGGGCACGCCGATGTTCCTCGAGCCCTTCGAGTGGCTGGGCAGCCCCAAGGCGAAGCAGTTCCCGCTGCACGTCGTCAACAAGCACCCGCTGTGGCGGCGGCACTCGAGCTACGACAACGTCTCGACCCTGCACCAGTTCTCCAAAGTCGCAGGCTACGAGCCGATCATCATGAACCCCGCCGACGCCGCCGAGCGCAACATCGCGACCGGCGACGTGGTGCGGGTGTTCAATGACCGCGGGCAGATCCTCTGCGGCGCGCTGGTCGTCCCCGAGGTGCGCGCGCGCGTGGTCGTGCTCCAGCAGGGCGCGTGGTACCGCCCCGCCGAGCCCGGCAAGATCGGCAGCCTCGACCGCGGCGGCTGCGCCAACGTGCTCACCGCCCAGCGCGGCACCTCCGAGCTGGCGCAAGGCCCGGTCTGCCACGACAGCCTGGTGCAGATCGAGAAATACACCGGCGACGTGAAGCCCAACGACTGGGCCCCCATCACGCCCGCCGCGTAACCGCCGGTCTGTCACTACGCCAAGAGAGGGGGGTGCCGCGAGGCGCCCCCTTTTCTTTTGGCCGGCGCGGCAAGAAAGAAAGTGTTCTCCTTTCGGGAAAGGAGAACCAGGAAAGCTTTATTCGTTAAGGCTCCGCGCCTGTGTCACGCGCGGAGCCCAACGAACAAAAGTCCTTTTGCTTCTTTTCCTTCAGGAAAAGAAGACTTCCTTCCCTTGCCTCCCCCCGGTCCGCCGTGTTTGCCGCAAGCACCGGGGATGGGCTACATCGGGGCATGCATTCCCTGCGTTCCCGTCTGGCCGTGCTCTGGGTGCTCTCGCTGGTGGCCTCGCTGACGGTGGGCGGGCTGCTGTGGTCGCTCTACCGCCAGTCGGCGACGGCGCAGGCGGGCCGGGCGGAGGCGGTGGTGACGCGCGCCTGCGAGCTGGTGGTGGACCGCTGGCGTTTCTACGCGGCGGGCTGGGGCGGCCCGGCTCCGGGCCGGCAGGACGAAAAATTCCGCGCCGACATGCAGACCGTGCTGGAGCTGGCGCTGCCCTCCGGCACGCTGCTGGAGGCGGGCATCTGGCGCCCCGGCGAGGGCGTCCTGGCCAGCATCGGCGCGCACGCCGACGAGCTGGCGCCGATGGTCGCCATGGCCGCCGAGGACGACGATTCCCCTCCCGGCGTGAACCGTACCGAGACCGGGGAGCCGTTCACCCTGACAGTCTGCCCGCTCAACGGACCGATCGCGGGGCTGGTGGCCTACGCGGCCCTGCCGCCGCTGGGGGCGGCGGCCACCGCGCTGCAGGCGGCGCTGGCGGTGCTGCTGGGGTTGATGCTGGCGATCAGCGGGCTGCTGACCTGGCTGCATCTGGACTGGGGGCGGCGGGTGAGCGGGATCGAGGTCGCGCTCGCCCACCACGAGGCCGGCGACCTGCCGCGTCTGCCCCCCACCGGCGAGCGCGAGCTGGACCGCATCGTCTCGGCCCTCAACCTGGCCGGCGCCCGCCTGGCCGAGGCGCGCCACCGCTCGGAGAGCCTGGCCGCGGAGGTGGCGCAGGCGCAGCGCCTGGCGGCCCTGGGCCGGGTGGCCGCCGGAGTGGCGCACGAAATCCGCAACCCCATTGCCGCCATGCGCCTGCGCGCCGAGAACGCCCTGGCCGCCGACGACACCCGCCGCCGGGCCGCGCTGGAGGCGATTCTCGCGCAGATCGCCCGCCTCACCCGCCTCACCGGCGAGCTGCTGACGATGACGCAGAAGCGCGAGGTGCGGCGCGAGAGCGTGGCGCTGCCCGCCTTCCTGGCCGGCTGCGCCGCCGACCACCCCGGGGTCAGGGTGGAAGCCCCTCCCGACAGCACGGCCACGCTCGACCCCTCGCTGACCCGCCGGGCGCTGGATTCGCTGCTGGCCAACGCCCGCGCCGTGGGGGCCGCGCACATCGTGCTGTCGGGCCGTACCGGGCCGGAGGGAACCACGCTGGACGTCACCGACGACGGCCCCGGCGTGCCCGAGGCCCTGCGCGCGACGCTGTTCGAGCCCTTCGTCACCGGCCGGGCCGAGGGCACCGGGCTGGGCCTGGCGATCGCCCGCGAGCTGATCGAGGCCCAGGGCGGACGGCTCGATCTGGCCAACCCCGGGGGCAACGGCGCCGGCACCGTCTTCCGCATCCTCTTGCCGGTCCCAACATCCTGATGGGCGAGAAAAGCTGATGGCCCGCATCCTGATCGTGGACGACGACGACGCCCTGCGCGAAGGCATCGCCGAGACCCTGGCCGACCTCGGCCACGCCGCCGAGGAGGCCCCCGAGGGCGCCACCGCCCTGGCGCGGCTGGCAAAGCCGGGCATCGACGCGGTGCTGCTCGACCTGCGCATGCCGGGGATGGACGGGATGGAGGTGCTGCGGCGCATCCAGGCGCTGCCCGCCCCGCCGCCGGTGGCGGTGCTGACGGCGGTGCCCACCGCGGACAACACCATCGAGGCGATGCGCCTGGGCGCGGTGGACCACCTCGCCAAGCCGATCGGGCGCGACGACCTGGCCGCGCTGGTGGCGCGCATGCTGCCTCCCCCGGCCCCCGCCGCGGCCATGCCGAACGCTGATCCGGCCGCCGAATCCACCGCCGAGGGTGACCTGGTGGGCTCCTCGGCGCCGATGCGCGAGGTGCAGAAGGCCATCGGCCGCGTCGCCGACAGCGAGGCGACGGTGCTCATCACCGGCGAGACCGGCACCGGCAAGGAGGTGGTGGCGCGCGCCATCCACGGGCACGGGCGGCGGGCGGGCAAGCCGTTCGTGGCGGTCAACTGCGCGGCGATCCCGGCGACGCTGCTGGAAAGCCAGCTGTTCGGCCATGCCCGCGGCGCCTTCACCGGCGCCATCGCCGAGCGCGCCGGCAGCTTCCGCGAGGCCGACCACGGCACGCTGTTCCTCGACGAGGTCGGCGACATGGACCTCGCGATGCAGGCCAAGCTGCTGCGCGTGCTGCAGGACCACACGGTGGTGCCGGTGGGCGGACGGGCGGTGGCGGTGGACGTGCGCATCCTCGCCGCCACCCACCGCGACCTGCGCGCGATGGTGGACAAGGGCAGCTTCCGCGAGGACCTCTACTACCGCATCGGCGTGGTGCCGGTGCATCTGCCGCCGCTGCGCGAGCGCCTCTCGGACATCCTGCCGCTGGCCGAGCACTTCCTGACGCTGATCGGCAGCGGGCGGCGGCTCTCCGCGGAGGCGGCGGCGCGGCTGCTGGAGCACCCCTGGCCGGGCAACGTGCGCGAGCTGCGCAACGCCATCGAGCGCGCCGCGGTTCTGGCCCCTCTCGTGGTGCTCTCGGCGGCCGATTTCGACTTCCTGGAGGAGGCCCGCACCGGCACGCCGGAAGGAGGCGCGCCGGGAGTCCCCGACTGGCTGGCCGGCGACCTGCCGGGAGCGGTGGCGCGGCTGGAGACGGCGATGATCCGCCGCACCCTGGCCGCCTGCGGAGGCAACCGCACCGAGGCGGCCCGGCGGCTGGGCATCCACCGCCAGCTTCTCTACGAAAAGCTCAAGCGCCTCGGGCTGGAATAAGGCTCCGGGGGGCCGGACGGGCTCTCAACGGGTCCAGAGGTGCCGCACGGCCCGCAGGGGGGCCGTGACCCGCCACGACGTCGAGGCGTGGAGGGCCGCGATTTCGGCCCGGCTCGCCGCCAGATCCCCGGCCATCCTTGCCAGTTCCGCTGCCTTTTCGCTGGCCTCGGCACGGATTCGTTCGATTTCCGCCGAACCGGCGGCCTGCTGGTCCGCGGACTCGCGGCGCAGATCCGCGAATTCGTGGCGCAGGCTGGCCAGCTCCGCATCCATCCGCGCGACGGCCGCCGCCTCCTTCCTCTCGCGCCCCCAGAAGGCATTGAGCGAAATGCGCAGCTGGTCGGGCACGGGCGGAACCCGGACCGCCTCGCCATGCCAGAAACCGGGAGTCAGCACGCCCGCCCCCACCCGGTACCAGCGCGAGCACGCCACGGGCAGCAGCGCGGGATTGTTGATGTCGGGCACGATCACCGCCGTCGCCGGCTTGCGGAAGTAGCGTGCCTCCGTCAGCAGGCTCGACGACAGCGCCATGACGTCGACCACATCCTCCCGCGACAGCAACGCGTAGGAGTTCTCCTCCGTCGTGCGGGCGTCCGGGAGGGCCCGCAGCAGCGCGTCGATGGGGTCCGGCGTCTCCTCGCTGGGGTGGCGGCGGATCAGCACGGGCCGGCCCAGCGCGGCAAGCCTCTCGGCCGCCGCCATCGGCGTCGCCAGGCGGCCATTGTGGATCAGGCTGCGGTCGCGGTTGGTCTGCCCGAAAAAGACGACGACCTCCTCGCCCGCCGGACGCGGTGGGGCCTCGTGCGCCATCTGCCCCCGCAACAGCGCCGCGTCGGCCCAGAGGATGTTCTCATCGGCCTCGCAGTCGGCCAGCCGCGCCGCCAGCGCGGGGTCGTTGGTGCGCACCGCGAGGAAGAGGTCGCGCGCAAAGCGCACCGGGTCGATCGTCACGTCGAGAAAGCCGTTTCCGCGCCGGCACAGGTGGCGGATCAGGAACGGCGGCAGCTCGAAGCCGACGACGAACGCATCGCCGATCAGCCCGTCGAGCCAGGCCTCGGCGGGGGGCGGCAGCGCGTCGCGCAGCGTCAGTTGCGCCCAGGATTCGACCGAGGGCGGCAGGCCGAGAAGGGTCATGAAGGCTGCCACGTCGTCCGCGTGTGTCTCCGCCCCCCACTCGCCGGGGCCAAATCCCGCCTCCTCCAGCGCCCCCCGGAACCTGTCTCTTATACACATCTGACGCTGCCGACGAAGGCTTAGGTGTAGATC
>CALNAL010000355.1 GCA_937874445.1 uncultured Acetobacteraceae bacterium
GCGAGCATGCCCCCGGTGCCGCAACCGGCGTCGAGCACAGGGCCGGGGCCGGAGACGGGGGCGAGGGCGGCCTCGAGCCGCCGATGCAGCGCGCGGTACCACCACATGCGCGCTTCGGCGGCGTCCATCAGCGCGTATTCCTGCCTTTCCATGCCCCTTCGCGGACCTCCGACAGCACAGCCCTATACAGGTTTGTGAGCCGCGCGTCGAAATTGCGATGGCGGGGCGTGGATGAAATTCCATTAGACGGAATTAGAATCCATCAAATGGTATTGACGCGAATTGTCGCAATACAATATCATTCCACAAAACATAATTCCGCTTGATGGAATTCATTCAGGGAGCGCCAAGACCGTCATGTCCCAAAAGGAAATCACCGAGGCCCAGCAGCTGGAGCTGGACGAGCTGTTCGCCCGTGCCCGCAAGGCCCAGGCGACCATCGCCACCTACGACCAGGCGCGCGTCGATCGCTTGGCCCAGTGCGTGGCCTGGGCGGCCGGCAATGCCCCGACCTTCGCCCGGCTCGGGCGGATGGGAGTCGAGGAAAGCGGTGTCGGAGACGCCGAGGGGCGCATCGGCAAGCGCCACAAGGTGCTCGGCGTGCTGCGCGACGCGCTGCGCCAGAGGAGCGTCGGGCTGATCGAGGAGGACCCGGTGCGCGGCCTCGCCCGGTACGCCAAGCCCGCCGGCGTCATCGCCTCGCTGATCCCGATGACCAACCCCGAACTCACCCCGATCGTCACGTCGATCTATGCGCTCAAGGCCCGGGACTGCGTGATCTTCTCGCCTCATCCGCGCACCAAGAAGACCACCAACGAGGTGGTGGGGCTGATGCGCGCGGGCCTCAGGGCGATCGGCGAGCCCGAGGATTTCCTGCTCTGCCTCTCTTCGCCGAATGTGGCTCAGGTGGGCAGGCTGATGAGCACGGCCGATCTGGTGATGGCCACCGGCGGTCCGGCGATGGTGCGCGCCGCCTACAGCTCCGGCCGTCCGGCCTATGGCGTGGGGGCCGGCAACTCGACCATGGTGATCGACGAGACCGCCGATGTGGTCGAGGCCGCGCGCAATACGCGCATGAGCAAGACCTCCGATTTCGGGTCGGGCTGTTCGGCCGACGGGAATCTCATCGTCCACGCCTCGATCTTCGAGGCGATGGTGGCGCAGCTGCAGAAGGAGGGCGGCTATCTCGTGGCACCGGAGCAGCGCGCCGCGCTGGCCGCGGCGATGTGGGACGAGAAGGGCGCGCGCCGTGTCGCCACGGTCGCCCGTTCCGCTCCCGATATGGCGGAGGCTGCCGGCTTCGCGGTGCCCGCGGGCACGAAATTCCTGATGGTGATGGGCGACGGCATCGGCCGCGATCACCCCTTCTCCAAGGAGAAGCTCACCACCGTGCTCGCGCTCTACAAATACGAAGGCGAGTTCGAGAACGCGCTGACGATGATGGAGGCGATCTACGAGGTCGGCGGCAAGGGGCACTCCTGCGGCATCTACAGCTTCGACGACGAGCATATCCATCGCCTCGCCCTGCGCGCGCCGGTCACGCGCATCATGGTGCGTCAGCCGCAGTCCAAGGCCAATGCGGGCTCCTTCAACAACGGCATGCCGATGACCTCCTCGCTCGGCTGCGGCACCTGGGGGGGCAACATCGTCTCGGAAAACGTCGCCCTGAAGCACTATCTCAACAACACCTGGGTGGCGCGCCCCATTCCCGAGGACAAGCCTCCGGAGGCGGAACTCTTCGGGGAATTCTACGACTCTGCCAAGAACACTCTTTGACGCCAATCGGCCGGGACGTGCCGCGCCCCCGCCGGCGCGGCACGAACCACGGCCATCTCGAACAGGAAACGTTTCATGGCCGAATCACTTGGCGCCATCGACGTATGGCGCAAGAAATGGGGCATTCCCCTGGCGATCCTCGCGGCCGCGGTGGTCTGGCTGCTGCCTGTCCCGGCTGATCTCAAGCCGCAGGGCCATCTCGCGCTGGTGGTATTCGCCGGCGTGTTCGTGCTCTACCTGACCGAGGCGATGTCGCTTTCCGTCACCAGCCTCGCCATCGTGCCGCTGGTGACGTTGACCGGGCTTGTCAAGCCGGCGGCCGCGCTCGCGCCCTTCGGTTCCTCGTCGGTCTATCTTCTTGTCGCCGCCTTCATTCTTGCCGCGGCGATGGTCAAGACCAAGCTGGCTGCGCGCATCACCTATCTCATCATGTCGATGATCGGATCGGGCACGGCCAACCTCATCATCGGCGTGGTGCTGGCCAACATCGTGCTGGCCTTCCTGGTGCCCTCCTCGACGGCGCGCACGGCGATCCTGCTGCCGGTCTGCGTCTCCATCATCGAGCTGTTCGGTGAGAAGGGGCGCAGCAAGTTCGCGGTCAACCTGCTGCTGACCCTGGCCTTCACCAACGCCACCATCAGCGCGGGCATCCTGACCGCGACGGTTCCGAACCCGGTCACCGTCGATTTCATCGTCAAGGCCGGCGGACCGAAGATCGAATACATGCAGTGGTTCCTCTACGGCTTCCCGCCGGCACTGCTGATGACGTTCTTCACCTGGTGGTTCATCCAGATTCTCTACAAGCCGGAGAAGAAGGAGATCCCCGGCGGCTCCGCGCATGTCGCCGAGCAGTTGCGCGCGATGGGGCCGATGGCGTCGGCGGAGAAGCGCACGCTGGCCACCTTCGCGCTGGTGGTGGTGCTGTGGCTGACCGGGCCGCTGACCGGCATCGACACCACCATCGCGGCCATGGCCGGCGCGGTGCTGCTGTTCCTGCCGCGTTTCGGCGTGCTGAGCTGGGGGGAGGCGGAGCGCGGCATCTCCTGGCAGATCGTCATGATCACCGGCGGCGGCATGTCGATGGGCGGCGTGCTGATGCAGACCGGGGCGGCAAGCTGGATCGCCAACCAGATCTTCCACATGTTCGGTCTCGGCAGCCTCGGCGTGCTCGGCCTGCTGATCGCGGTGCTGGTGATCGTGCAGTACCTGCACCTCTTCTTCGTCGGCACCACGGTGATGGTCACGGCGATGATGCCGATCGTCCTGGCGCTGGGGAAGACGGCGGGCGTGCCGCCGGTGGTGCTGGCGATGCCCGTGGGCATGGTGATCGGCGCCTACCCGCTGCTGATGTTCTACAACACCATCCCCAACATCATGGTCTATGGCACCGAGCGCATGCGGGTCAGCGATTTTCCCAAGGTTGGTGTCGTGGCCTGCGGCGTTGCCTGCCTGCTCTATGCGGTGTGCGGCGCCACGTACTGGAAGTGGCTCGGGCTCTACTGATACGGGGCCTCGTTGACCGCGCTTCCTGCGCGGCAAAGCAAGCAAGGAAGGTGTTCTCCTTTCGAGAAAGGAGAACCAGGAAAGCTTCATCCCATAAGGGCTCCGCGCTTGTGTCAGGCGCGGAGCCAAACGGGGGAAAGTCCTTTTGCTTCTTTTCCTTCAGGAAAAGAAGACCTTCCCTTCCTTCCCGGATGCAGTGGCATCCTCTCCGTTACGGATACAGTTCCCGCCGGATCGCCTCGGCCGCGGTGCGGATCAGCGCGAAGAGGTGCTCGATGATCGCGGCATCGACGCGTGTGGCCGGGGCTGCCACGGAAAGCGCGTGGGAAACGCGGTCGTGCGTGGCGAAGATCGGCACGGCGAGCGAAACGACTCCTTCCTCGCGTTCCCCGAAACTGATGGCCTCGCCGCCGCGCGCGCGGATTTCCGCGAGGTCGGCCTGGAAGCGTGCCGGCTCGACGATGGTGGCGGCGGTGATGCGGTGCAGCTTGGCCAGTTCGGCCGTCACCGTCGCGGGGTCGGCGTAGGCGAGCAGGCATTTGCCCGAGGAGCCGGCCCAGAGCGGGAAATGGTCGCCCACCCGCACCACGCAGCGCATCGACAGCAGGCTCTCGACATGTTCGTAGCAGACGCGTTCGCTCCCCTCGATGCCGTAGAGCGAGACCGCCTCCTTGCAGGCGTCGCGCACTGCCAGCATGTGCGGCCGGACCACCTTCTGCAGCCGGAAATGCGCCCGCGCCACGGCGCCCAGAAGATAGACACGTCGGCCGAGGGAGTAGGCCTTGGCTCGGCTTTTTTCGAGGTAGCCGAGGCGTGTCAGCACGCTGGCCAGGCGCAGCGTGGTGGAGGGCGCGAGGTGCAGGCGGGCCGCAAGCTCCTGCAGGGTAAGGCTTTCCGTATCGAGATCAAAACACTCCAGCAGCGCGAGCGCGCGCTCGACCGAGCGGACGGAGGCCTCGCCGGCGGGCTTTTCCGCGGACGGCACAGAGGCTGGGGCAGGGGGGGCGCTCATGAGCGGAACCTGTTGCTATTCCACTCTGTGCTATCGCGCTTCGCAGTATGGAGCAACACGATGCCGCGACGGGAGGCCCCGCCGCGGCATCGTGCCAAGGAAGCTGGTCAGCGCAGGGCTTCGGCGCGCTTGAGCAGATCTTCCAGCCCCGACTCCTTGGCATCGAGCGGCTTGCCGGGGTGGATGGCCGCCACCGGACAGCCCTCGGCGGCCTCCACCATCTGGCGGAAGCTGCCCGCCGCGGGGTCGGCCAGCGTGGCCTGGCCGTTGGCGTCGTAGACGAACATCTTCGCGTTGATGTTCAGGCACTCGCCGCAGCTGGAGCAGCGGGGCGTGTCGAGCCAGGAGACGTCGGGGTCACGGGCTTCCGCTGCGGGGGCCTCGGCGGCGGCAGGCGCAGGAGCCGGCTCCGGCTCGGGGGCCGGTGCGGGGGCCGCGACGAGGGCCTCGGCAGCCGGGCGCGCTGCCCCGGCGCCGCCGAGTGCCTGCAGCAGCTTCCAGCGGGCCTGGCAACCGCGCGCCGCGGCGAGCAGGGCCGCGCCGGCGACCACGCGGTGCACCTGCCCCTCGGCATCGGCCATCGGCAGGGCGGGCACCCGCCCCTCGGTGGCCGGGGCGGCCAGCATCTCGCCGGGAGAAACCTGCGCGTCGTTCCAGGCCTGCGGGGCGATCCCGGCAAGTTCGCCGGCCATGCGCGCGTCGAGGGCGAGGAATTCCACCGCGGTGAAGTCCTGCCGCACGCTCTGGCGGTGGAAGGCGGCATCCTGCCATTCCAGCGTGTGCTCCGCCCAGGGCGCCTCGGGCTGCGGGTTGCCGGCCAGGCGGAAGCGCTCCGCCCAGGCGGTGCCGGCCTGCGGGTCGTAGACGAAGCTCGGGAAGGCGCGGCTTTCCACCGCCGCCGCCGACACGAGGTAGGGGGAGAGGCCGCCCGTCTCCGGTCCGGCCCCGGAGAACACCGTGTAGAGCGCCGGTCCCCGCCCGGCGAGCCCGGCGCGCAGGTCGGGGCCGAGGGCGGCGAGCTGGCTGGCCCCGGCCTGCATCACGAACACCTCGCCCAGCGAGAGGGCCGTCATGGCCAGGGGATCGACAGCGAAGGTCGGCACGGGCGCGGTGGATTCCAGCAGGTCATCGTGGCGGGCCAGCACCTTGAAGGGCAGCCCGGCGCCGAAAGCCTGCAGCACGACGGGGGCCTGCGCGGCCAGTTCCGTGCCGTCCAGCAGCACCAGATAGTCGGGGAAGTCGCGCAGCACCGCCTGCATGCCCGGCGCGTTGAGCGGCGCGCTGGCGGAGCCGGCGGCGAACAGCGCATCGTGGCGCGCCTCGTCGTAGTCGCCATTTGCCTCCAGACGGGCCATGGCCAGGGCGCGGGCCAGTGCCAGCGCCTCGGGACGGCGGGTCTGCCAGGCTTCGAGCGCCACGGCCGCGCTGTCGAAGACGAAGCCGTAGGGCTCGGCGGCCGAACCGGAGATGGCGACGAAGCGCTGGCGGCGCAGCACGTCGAGCAGCCCGGAGATGCGCTGCTTGCGGCGCTCTCCCAGCCCGCCCTTGCGGGGGACGCGGGCGAGCAGGCGGGCCATTGTATCGAAGTCAAAATCATCCTGCTGGGCGGCGCCCATCGAGGCGCACAGCCGTTCGGCGGTGAGGGCCTCGCTGGAAGCGGCGTAGTCGGCCTTGAGGATGTCGTCGAGCCGGCGGGCGAGCGAGCCGATCAGGGCGGCGAGGCGCCCGGCACGCACGTGCCGCGCCTCCTCCCACTCGTGGGCCAGCAGGCGTCCGGCCAGCCCGCGGGTGCAGTCGGCCAGCACGGCGGAGGCGGGCAGGGCGGCGCGCAGGCGAGCCAGGCTGTCGGCCATACCCTCTGCATCGCCGGCCGCATTGTCAGCCTGGGCCGCGGCGAGGCGGAAGGCCTCGTCGAGGGAGATCTCGCCGTGTTCGGCGGCGAGGCGGCGCAGCGCCTTTTCGAGGTGCCGGGCCTGGCCCGCGAAGCGGTCGTCCGCCCCTGCGCTCGCGGCATCGACCGCGGCGGCGAGGGATTGCGCCGGCCGGCCGGGGGCGAGCAGCAGCGGGAAGTCGTGCCGCAGGGCCGCGATGTCGCGGTAGGGCGCCAGCGCGACCGGCAGCAGCGATCGGCCTGCCACGGCGCCGAGGCTTTCGCCGGCGCGCCGGCCGATCAGATGGAAGGCGAGTTCGTCAAGATGTGCCACTTGCATTGAGAGACGCCCCGTTTCACTCGGCCGCCGCGGCGGTGTGCGGATGGATGGTGAACTTGTCGAACTCGGCCTCCAGGCCGGCGCGGATGCGCTCGGGGGTGTGCTGGCCCAGTCCATGGTGGCGGAGGTCCTCGTAACAAGGCACGTCGGGATTGTGGTAGAGGATGCCCACCGGGATGGGGTCGGTCTCCGAGGCGATCTCGCGGGCGCGGTTGATGTCGCGCGGGTCGTGTTCGAGACGGTTTGGATAGATTTTCGCCAGAGCCGGACTGATGGAAAGCCCGCGCTCATGGTGCAGCAGCTGCACATGCGCAGGGTCGCGCACCGCCTCGTCGAAGAGCTTGGGCAGCCACTCGGTGCAGCGTTGCAGGATGCGAACGAATGCCAGCCCCTTGTGGTGGTACGCCGCCTGCAGGATCGCGTAGAGCTGCTCGGGGATCCAGTCCACCGCCTGCGCCACGAAGGAGACGTTCTGCACGCCCAGCGTCACGGTGAGCGGGTTGAGCGCGTCGAGCCAGGAGCCGCGCGGGGTGGTGTTGGACTTCAGTCCGATCGGCGAGGTCGGCGAGGCCTGCTTCTTGGTCAGGCCGTAGATGCGGTTGTCGTGCAGCATCACCACCATGCGCATGTTGTAGCGGATGGCGTGGATCCAGTGCGCGGCACCGATCGAGCAGCAGTCGCCGTCGCCGGTGTTGACGAACACGTCGAGGTCGGGGCGGGTCATGCGGATGCCCTCGGCCAGCGGCAGGGCGCGCCCGTGGATGCCGTGCAGCCCGTAGGTCTTCATGTAGTGCGGGAAGCGCGAGGAGCAGCCGATGCCCGAGACGAACACGGTCTTCTCGGGCCGCAGGTTCTCGTCGCGGCACAGGCGCTGCACCGCGGAGAGGATGGCGTTGTCGCCGCAACCGGCGCACCAGCGCGGCACGCCGCCCTGGTAATCCTCCAGGGCGAACTGCTCGTCGTGCAGACGCAGCAGGCACTCGGTGGGATCTGTGAAGTCGTTCATGACGCGTCTCCCTTCAGACGCTCGAGCATCACGCTGCGGATGGTATCGGGCTTGATCGGCTGCCCTTTCACCTCGCTCCAGCAGTCCACATCGACCAGCGTGCGGGCGCGCAGGAGCATCGCGAGGTGGGAGTAGCGGCGGTTGTCGGCATTGATGATGGCATCGGCAGGGTCGTCGCTGTAGTTGCCCTCGATGGTCATCACGCGGCGGTAGCGCTGCATGATCTCCTTGAGCCCCGGCTGCATCGGCTGGAGGAAGGTGAGGTTGACCGAGGCGACGCGATGGCCCTCGGCGATCAGTCCGTCCACCGCCTCCTCGATGGCCCCGCGCGTGGAGCCCCAGCCCATCACCAGCAGATCACCCTCCTCGGGGCCGTGCACCTTCGGCGGGCGCAACGTTCTTTCCAGGGCCGCGAGCTTGAGGCTGCGTGCGCGCAGCGACGTCTGGTTGATCTCGGGGTCGTAGGCGACATGGCTGGCGCGGTCGTGCGCCAGGCCGGTCATGGCGAACATTCCGCCCGGCTGCCCCGGGATGAAGCGCCGCGAGAGCCCGGTCTCGGCATCCCAGTCGTAGGGCTTGGCGCCCTCGCCGACGGGGCTGAGGTCGAGCGGGGCGGCGACCCAGGCGGGGTCGAACTCGGGACGCGGGACGGGCTGCTGGGAGGTGGCCAGCGAGGCGTCGGAGAGGATCACCACGACCATGCGGAAGGTCTCGGCGATGCGCCGCGCGGTAATGACGGAATGGAAGCACTCCTCGATCGTCGAAGGTGCCATCACGACTTTCGGCGCATCACCATGGCTGCCGAACATGACGGAGAACATGTCGCCCTGCTCGACCTTGGTGGGCTGGCCCGTGCTCGGGCCGCCGCGCTGCACGTCGATCACCACCATCGGCACCTCGCCCATCACCGCCAGGCCGAGCGCCTCCTGCTTGAGCGAGAGGCCGGGGCCCGATGTGATGGTGACGGTGCATTTGCCGGCGTAGGAGGCGCCGAGCGCGAAGCTGGCCGCCGAGATCTCGTCCTCGGCCTGGTGGACCATGCCGCCGACGTTCTCGAACACATCGGAAAGATAGTGCGAGGCGGAGGTGGCCGGCGTGATGGGATACATCGCGCAGAGTTCCATCCCCGAGGCAAGCACGCCCAGCGCCAGGGCCTGGTTGCCGTTGATCACCATCTGCGGTCCGGCGGCGGGAGAGGACGGAATCATGTAGTGCAGATCGATATTTTCGCCGGCCCAGGCATAGCCGGCATCGAACAGCATCACGTTCTGGTCGATGACCTTGGCGCCCTTCTTAGCGAAGGTGCGGCCGATCTGGTCGTGGGCGACCTCGGGGGAGAAGCTGTAGATGCGACAGATCATGCCCAGGGCGAACATGTTCTTGCCGCGCTTGGCATCGGAGACCAGCTTGCGGCACTCGCGCTCCATCGGGATCTCGCGCACGTCGTAGCCGGCGGCGATGAGCTGGTCGTGGACGCGCCGGTAGGCCTCGACGATGGCCGGATCGCGGTTCTCGCGCCACATGTCCTCCAGCAGGATGGTGGCGCCGGGCTTGAGCTCGCCGGCATGCACCCGCCCGAGCAGAACCTGCTCGTTGAAGGCGACGACGAGGTCGGTCTTGCCGCCGCCGTTGGTGATGCGGTGTGTGCCGATGCGGATGCGGTTGCCGGAGGCGCCGGCCACGGAGCGGGCGGGCGGACGGATTTCGGCGGGGATGATCTCGACGGTCCATACGCCGTTGCCGCTGCGCGCGGCGATGGCGCCGAGCGATTGGCCGCAGCGCTGCGCCCCCTCGCCGGAATCGCTGATGACCTCGATGATGTGTTCGCTGAGCACCACCGGCTCGCGCGCCTTTCGGGCGGGGGATTCGGCGGTGAGGACAACCTCGTTCATGACAAAGCCTCGCGATGCTGCGTGTCAGGCGACGCGCAGACGGACAAAATTGTGCACCCCGCGCGGCAGGCCGAACATCGTGTCGGCAGCTGCTTCGGTTTGCGATTCAGCCAGTCCCAGCCAGCGTTTCATGGCGGTCGCGGCACGCCGTCCGGCCCCCATCGCCTCGATCACGGTGGCGGCGCCGGTGACGATGTCGCCCCCCGCCCACACGCCCGCGAGCGAGGTCGCGCCCGTCTCGTCGGTGGCGATGTAGCCGCGCTTGTTCAGCGCCAGCCCGCTGGTCTGGCCGATGATCGGGTTGGCGTTGGTGCCGATGGCATAGACCACCTGGTCCACTTCGATCTCGTACTCGCTGCCGGGCACCGGCACCGGGCGACGGCGACCGGAAGCGTCGGGTTCGCCCAGTTCCATCTTCTGGCAGCGCACGCCGCGCACGTTGCCCTGGGCATCGCCCAGCACCTCGAGCGGCGCGGCGAGCCACTGGAAGACGATGCCCTCCTGCTCGGCGTGATGAACCTCCTCCGCCCGGGCCGGGCATTCCGCGCGCGAGCGGCGGTAGAGGCAGGTGACCTGTTCGGCACCGAGACGGCGCGAGACGCGCAGCGCGTCCATCGCGGTATTGCCCGCGCCCACCACGGCGACCCGCTTGCCGAGCGGCATCGGCGTGTCGCGCGAGGGGAACTCGCGCGCGCCCATCAGGTTGCAGCGGGTCAGCAGCTCGTTGGCCGAGAGCACGCCGTTGAGCGAATCCCCCGGAATTCCCAGCATCGTCGGATAGCCGGCGCCGGTGCCGATGAACACCGCGGAGAAGCCCATCTCGCCGATCATCTGCTCGATGGTGAACAGGCGCCCGACGAGCGTATTGCACTCGAAACGAACACCCAGGCGCCGCAGCCCGTCGAGTTCGGCATCGATCACCGCGTTGGGCAGGCGGAAGTCGGGGATGCCGTAGCGCAGCACGCCGCCGGGCAGGTGGAAGGCCTCGAAGACCGTCACCTCGCAGCCGGCGCGTGCCATGTCGGCGGCGCAGGACATGCCCGAGGGGCCGGAGCCGACGATGCCCACCTTGAAGGGCGTGGGCTCGATGTAGGGCCGGCGTGCCCAGCCTTCGGCGATGGCGCGGTCGCCCACGAAACGTTCGAGCCGGCCGATGGCGACCGGCTCCAGCATCTCGCCCCCCTTGCAGCGGCCCTCGCACTGGTTCTCCTGCGGGCAGACGCGTCCGCACACCGCCGGCAGCAGCGTGGAGCGGGCCAGGACGTCGTAGGCACCGTGCACGTCGTCCGCGCCGAGACGGGCGATGAAGGCGGGGATGTCGATGCCCACCGGGCAGCCCTTCACGCACAGCGGCTCCGGACAGAGCAGGCAACGCGAACTTTCGCGCTTGGCCTCGGCCGCGTCGTAGCCGCAGTTCACCTCGTCGAAGTTGTGGATGCGTGCCGCCGGATCCTGCTCGCGCACCGGGGTGCGCTCCTGCGGGATGGTGCGGATGGTTCTCTTCTTCGCAGCCATGCTTTCCTCCCTCTCCGCGCCGCCCTCAGAGGCCGGCCGCCATGTCGTGCATGCGGCAGTGCTCGGAGAAGCGTTCCATCGCGGCATGCTCCTCCCCGCGGTACCGTCGCAGGCGGACGATCAGATCGTCGAAGTCAACCTGGTGGGCATCGAAATCCGGCCCGTCCACACAGGCGAATTTCACGGTCTCGCCGATCTTGACGCGACAGCCGCCGCACATGCCGGTGCCGTCCACCATGATCGGGTTGAGGCTCACCGTGGTGGGAATGCCGAGCGGACGCGTGACCTCGGCGCAGGCCTTCATCATCGGCACCGGCCCGATCGCCACCACCTGGTCGACGTCGGGGTGGGCCGCCAGCACCTGGCGCAGCCCGTCGGAGACGAAGCCGTGCAGTCCGGCCGAGCCGTCGTCGGTGCACAGCAGCACCTCGTCGCAGGCGGCGCGGAAGCGGTCTTCCCAGAACACCAGCGGAGCATTGCGGAATCCGAGAATGGAGGTGACGCGCGCGCCGGCCTCGTGATAGCCGCGCGCCTGCGGATAGATCGGCGCGACCCCCAGTCCGCCGCCCACGCACACCACCTGCTTGGCGTGGCCGAGATGCGTCGGCACCCCCATCGGCCCGGCCACCGCGTAGAGGCGCGTGCCGACCTGGCAGCTCTGCTGCATCTCGCGGGTGCTCTTGCCCACCGCCTGGATCACCAGGGTGATGGTGCCGCGCGCGGCATCGAAATCGGCGAGGGTCAGCGGAATGCGCTCGCCCTCGGGGTGGGACATGACGATCACGAACTGGCCGGGACGCGCTGCCCGCGCCATCAGCGGGTGGCGGATCTCCAGCATGTAGGTAACGTCGGAATAATCCTCACGCCGAACGATCTCGTAGCCCGTCGCCGTGTTTGTCTGCGTATCCGATTGTGTCATTCGCACGCCCCATCCCGTGTCCGCTCGGCTTTTTTCTATCAAACAGAAGGAGTTATTCTATTGGACAGAATAGCTTGTTTGCCTCTCGACTTGGCTTTGCTGGAACAGCGATGCTCGCCGCCTGCGGGAGGGACATTGACATAGGTCAAAGCCCGGCATGCGCCATCTGCATGTCTCTGCGGTGCCCGTGGGGGGGCTGAGGCGGCGGGAAAAGCGTCAGCGGGCGCGAACGTGCTCCGCGTCCAGGGGGTGCCCCTGGGAGGACGGAGGGAACTGTGCCGGGGGGGCGAGATCGCGGGCGCCGAGCGGGCGCCACTGGCCGGCGGAGAAGATGTCGGCCGGGCGGAAGCGCGATTTGTAGGACATCTTGCGACTCTCGGCCACCCAGTAGCCGAGATAGACATAAGGCAGCCCGGCCGCCCGGGCCTGCCCGATCAGCCAGAGGATGGCGAGGCTGCCGAGCGAGCGATGGGCCATCTCGGGCTCGAAGAAGGAATAGACGGCGGAGAACCCGTCGTCGAGCCGGTCGATGAGGCAGCCGGCGACCAGCCGGTCGTCGGGGGTGCGGAACTCGGCGACGAAGCTCTCGATCGGCGTGTCCTCGATCATGGCGCGGAAGTCGTAGAAGCTCATCTCGGCCATGTCGCCGTCGCCGTGGCGGGCCAGCTGGTAGCGCTGGAAGAGCTGGAACTGCGCCGGCGAGGCACGCGGGTCGGCCTCGTAGACCGCGATGTCGGCATTGTCGCGGGCCACGCGGCGCAGGGTGCGGTCGGGGGTGAAGTCGGCGGCGCGCACGCGGATGGGGATGCAGGCGCGGCAGCCCGGGCAGACCGGGGCGTAGGCGATGTTGTGGCTGCGGCGGAAACCGGCACGCGAAAGGCGGTCATGCAGGAAGGGCGCCTCGGGGCCTTCCAGCTCGGTAATCACCTTGCGCTCGATGCGGCCCTGCACGTAGGGGCAGGGCAGGGCCGCGGTGGTGTAGAAGAATTGCGGTCTCGGCTGCGGCCTGGCGATCATGCCCTGATTTTCCCTCCATCCGCCATGTTCCCACCCGCCATGTTCCAGACCCCGCCGGGCGGCGTCAATGCCGCGAGGCCGCGCCGGCGCACCACCACCAGCCCGGCCAGCATGTCGTGCACGGCGCGGTGCTGGCGGGTGAACAGCGCGATGCCCAGCCAGATCGTGCCCAGCGCCAGCGTGATGTAGAAGCCCAGCACCGAGACCAGCGCGTCGGCCGCGTTCGGGCGGGAGAAATCCTCGATGCGCCGCACGGTGAGTCCGAGCAGGCTCTGGCCGGGCGTGGCCGCGGCGGGGCGCAGCAGGGAGAGGAAATGGTAGAGCGGCGGCACGGCCGGCAGCCCGGCCAGCGCCATCCAGCTCAACCCCAGGGTGGGCAGGCCGAGCGCCACCAGTCCCGCCCACAGCAGCACGACCAGCAGGCCGATCAGCATCAGGTCGATCCAGAACCCGACGACGCGCCGCCACAGCACGCCGCCCAGCAGCGCCTCCTCGGCGGCGAGGTCGAGCACGGGCACGACGCGGATCTGGCTGGGAGGGAAGGGAGAGGAGGGGGCACTCATATATTTTTGTCCGTGGCAGCGGGGGCGGCTGGAGGAGATGTCACGCCGTGCGGCCGATCATGCCGCCTTCCGCCCGGGGATGCACGCAATTGCGCATACCGCGGGATGTCGGCGCGGGGGCGGGAGTCGTCTGTCGCAACCCC
>CALNAL010000356.1 GCA_937874445.1 uncultured Acetobacteraceae bacterium
ACAACGTGTTCGACACGCTGGTCGCCCGCGCCCCCGACATGAAGCTCGCCCCCGGCCTCGCCCTGGCGTGGAAGCCCCTCGACGACACTACCTGGGAATTCGCCCTGCGCCCGGGGGTCCGCTTCCACAACGGCGAGGCCTTCACCGCCGCGGCCGTGAAGTTCTCCCTCGATCGCGCGCGTGAGCCGGCCGCCCCCGGGGCCGCGGCCCTGGCCTCCCTCGCCGCCGTGGAGGCCCCCTCCGACCTGGTGGTGCGCCTCCATACCCGGGCCCCGGACCCTCTGCTGCCCGCCCGGCTGAGCCGTGCCCCGACCCACATCGTGCCCCCGGCGTATGTCGGGCAGGTCGGGGCCGAGGCGTTCGCCCGCCAGCCGGTCGGCACCGGCCCCTATCGCGTCACCACCTTCCTCCCCGGCGAGCGCGCGGTGCTGCAGGCCTGGACGGGGCACTGGCGCGGCCAGCCGACCTCCAGCCAGCCGATCCCGGCCGACGCCGAATGGCGCTTCATGCCCGAGCCCACGGCCCGCGTGGCCGCCCTGCTCGCGGGCAAGGTCCATCTGGCGGCCGGCATCCCGGCCGATCTGGTGGAGGATCTCGCCGGAGCCGCCGGAGTTGCCGTGCAGCGCGTCCGCAATGCCGGTCCGCTGGTCTATCTCGGCCTGAAGGGCACCGCCGCCCCGCTCGCCGATGTCCGGGTGCGCCAGGCCCTGTCCCTGGCCATCGACCGCAGGAAGCTCGCCACCGAGACTCTGCGGGGCTTCGCCACCCCGGCGGGCAACCAGGTCAGCCCCTTCGATTTCGGCTGCAAGCCGCTGCCGCTGCCGCCCTTCGCGCCCGACCAGGCCCGCCGGCTGCTCGGCGAGGCTGGGTTGGAACGCGGCTTTTCCATCGGGCTGCAAGTGCCCCGCCGCTATCTCGACAGCGCCGCGGTCGGCGACGCCCTGGTGCGCCAGCTGGCGGCGGTCGGCATCAAGGCCCGCCTCGAGGTGCTGGCCTGGCCGGACTACACCGCCCGGCTGGCCCGCAAGACGCAGGCCCCCCTCCATCTGCTGGGCTGGAGCGAGACGCAGATCTTCGATGCCGGGGCCACGCTCTATCCCGTCCTGCGCTCCGGCGAGCCCTATGCCACCGTCGCCCTGCCCGAACTCGATGCCCTGCTCGACGAGAGCCGGCGCACCCTCGACCCCGCGGCGCGTGCGGCTGTGCTGTGGAAGGTCCAGGATCTCGCCGCCAGCCAGTTCTCGACCCTGCCGCTCTACCGGGAGGATCTCGTGTTCGCCTGCACGCGGCAGGTGGGGGCGCGGCAGGTGGCCTTCACCGGCCGGCCCGACGGCCGCATCCTGCTGTCCGAGATCCATTTCGTGACATGATTCCCCGCCGATTCGGCCTTGCTGGCATTGCCCGCAGGCGACTAGCCTGACCGCGGGAAGGGGAAGTGCCGGTCCAGAGTTGCCCCCAGCTTTGGAGACCGACATGCAACGCAGACAATTCCTGATCGCCGGTGCCGGCCTGCTGGCCGCGCCCAACCTCGTCCGGGCCCAGGGACGCAGCACGCTGCGCTTCGTGCCCCAGGCCGATCTCGCGGTTCTCGACCCGATCTGGACCACCGCGACGGTCACCACCAACCACGGCTATTACGTTTTCGATACGCTCTACGCGATGGACGCGGCGCAGAACCCCCAGCCGCAGATGGCCGAGGGGCACGAGGTCTCTCCCGACGGCCTCACCTGGCGCATCCGCCTGCGCGAGGGGCTGTTGTTCCACGACAACACGCCCGTGCGCGCCGCCGACGCCGTCGCCAGCCTCGACCGCTGGCGCCAGCGCGATCCCTTTGCCGGGCTGCTGGCCCCCTCGCTGGAAGGCATCGCGGCCGAGGATGCCCGCACCGTGGTCCTCCGCCTGTCCCGGCCCTTTCCGCTGATGCTGGCCCTGCTGGCCAAGAACGAGGCCAGCGCCCCCTTCATCATGCCGGAACGTCTGGCGGCCACCTCGCCCACCACGGCGCTGAAGGAAATGGTCGGCTCCGGTCCATATCGTTTCGTTGCCAGCGAGTACAATTCCGGCGCCCGCGCGGTCTATGAGAAGTTCTCCGGCTATCGTCCCCGGACGGAGACGCCGAGCAACGCGGCCGGCAGCAAGGCGGCCTTCTTCGACCGCATCGAGTGGCACATCATCCCCGATGCCGCCACGGCCGCCGCCGCCCTGCGCCAGGGCGAGGTGGACTGGTGGGAACAGCCCCTGCCCGACCTGCTGCCCCTGCTGCAGGGCGCCCGCACCCTCGCCACCCAGATCGCCGACCCGCTCGGCAAGATCGCGGTGATGCGCATGAACTGCCTGCAGCCGCCCTTCGACAACATCAAGGTGCGCCGTGCGGTGCAGCTCGGCGTGCGCCAGCAGGACTACATGCGCGCCGCCGTGGGCGAGGACGCCAGCCTGTGGACCGAGAGCTTCTCCTGCTTTCCCAAGGGCACGCCCTACTACGAGGAAAGCGGCAGGGCGCTGATGCCCGGCGACCTCGCCGCCGCGAAGGCCGCGCTCAAGGCGAGCGGCTACGCGGGCGAGAAGGTGGTGGTCATCAGCCCCTCCGACTATCCCGCCATCGGCGCGCTCGGCCAGGTCACCTACGGTCTGCTGCGCGAGATGGGCTTCAATGTGGACCTGCAGGAAAGCGACTGGGGCACCGTGGTGCAGCGCCGCGCCAAGCGCGACCCGGTGGAGCGCGGCGGCTGGAGCATCCTGCACACCACCAGCAATTCCTCGCTCAACGCTACCCCCGCCGTCTCCTCCTTCGTGCGCGGCCTCGGCGAGAAGGGCTGGTTCGGCTGGTGGAAGAGCGCGGAGGCCGAGGCCCTGGTGCAGGACTGGCTGCGCGCCCCCGGGGCGGCGGGGCAGAAGGCGGCGGCCGTCGCGCTGAGCCGCATGGTGATGGAGGGGGTGGGCACCATCCCGCTCGGAGAATTCTTCGTCCGCACGGCCTTCAACAAGGACATCTCCGGCATCCGCCAGGCCCCCTGGCCCTATCCCTGGACGGTGCGGAGGAGCTAGCGCTCCTTCATTCTTGGATCAAAATGGTCTCGCAGGCCGTCGCCGAGCAGGTTGAAGCCCAGCACGGCCAGCGTGATCGCCAGCCCCGGAAAGACCGCCAGCAGCGGCGCGCGAAAGATGTAGGTCTGCGCGTCGTTGAGCATGCGTCCCCAGCTCGGCTGGGGCGGCTGCACGCCGAGGCCGACATAGGCCAGGCCGGCATCGGCAACGATGGCGAGCGCGAACTGGATGGTCATCTGCACCAGCAGCACGGCGGAGATGTTGGGCAGCACGTGGTAGAGCATCACCTCCGCCTCGCTGCGCCCGACCGCGCGGGCGGCCACCACGTAGTCCTGCTCGCGCGCCGCCAGCGCCGCCCCGCGCGCCACCCGCGCGAAGACGGGAATGTTGAAGATGCCGATGGCGAGCATCGCGTTGACCGCGCCGGGGCCGGCCAGCGCGGTGATCATCACCGCCGTCAGCAGCGCGGGAAAGGCAAAGGCCAGATCGGCGATGCGCATCACCAGCTGGTCCACCCAGCCGCCGCTGGAAGCCGCCGAGAGACCGAGCGGAACGCCGAGCCCCACCCCCACCGCCACCGCGATCAGCGCCACGGCCAGAGTGGAATGGGCCCCGGCCATGAGCATCGAGGCGACGTCGCGGCCGAATGGATCGGTGCCGAGCCAGTGCGCCGCGGACGGGCCGGCGAGCCTGTGCAGGATGTCGATGCGCGTGGGCGGATAGGGCGTCCAGGCCAGCGAGACCAGCGCCACCCCCACCAGGAAGATGGTGATGAGAAGACCAAGCCCCAGACTGGGAGAGATGCGTCTCATCAGCCTTCTCCGCGGGTCAGCCGCGGGTCGAGCCAGAGATAGGCGAGATCGACGGCGAAGTTCACCACGATCACCGAGCCGGCCAGCAGCACCACCAGGTCCTGCACCACCACCAGATCGCGCTGGGCGATGGCCTGGAAGATCAGCCTGCCCAGTCCGGGCAGGGTGAACACGTTCTCGATGATCACGGTTCCCGCCAGCAGGAAACTGAACTGCATGCCGATGATGGTGACCACCGGGATGAGCGCATTCGGCACGGCGTGGCGCCACAGCGCGGCCATCCCGGTCAGACCCTTGGCCAGGGCCGTGCGTACGTAGTCCTGGCCAAGGGTTTCCAGCACGGCCGAACGGGTGACGCGCGCGAGGATCGCCGCCTGGGGCAGCGCGAGCGCCAGCGCGGGCAGCAGCAGGGAGCCGAGCGCCGCGCCGATTCCCTTGTCCCAGCCGGCGAATCCTCCCGCCGGCAGCCAGGCGAGCTGCACCGAGAAGAGCAGGATCAGCAGCAGACCGAGCCAGAAATTCGGCACCGCGACACCGATCTGCGCCGCGCTCATCAGCGAAACATCGAGCGCACGGCCGCGCCGCGCCGCCGCCGCCACGCCCATCGGGATCGCCAGGAGAGTGGAGAGCACGATGGCCAGGACCGCGAGCGGCAGGCTGACCAGCGCCCGCGCGGCGATGAGATCGCCCACCGGGACGCCGTAGGTGGCGGAAACTCCCCAGTCGCCATGCAGGATTCCGCCGATCCAGAGGAGATAGCGCCACCACGCCGGCAGATCGAGGCCCATCTGGTGGCGCAGCGCGGCCAGCGTATCGGGACGCGCCCCGGTTCCCAGGATCAGCAGCGCCGGATCGCCGGGCAGCACGTCGAGCACGACGAACACCACCAGCGAGGCCGCGAGCAGGGTCGCCACCAGGGCCGCGAAACGGGTCAGCAACAGCCTAGCCATGCCGGCCTGCCGCGATGAACATCCCCGTCGACTCCAGGCAAAATTCCAGGGTTCTCACTCCGCCCAGCTTACGCCGGTGACGTCGTTGGCGGGAATCGGAGAATTGATCCACATGCCGCGCAGCTTCGCGTTCCACACGCCGACCTTTGCCAGCGCGAAAAGAAACACCACCGGCTCGTCGTCGGCGAGCTGGCGCTGCAGGGCCCCCACCAGTTCGGTCTGCTTCGTCGGGTCGGTGGCTGCCTGGTACTGGGCAAAAAGACTGCGGTACGCTTCGGATTTGTAGTTGAAGTAGTATTTTTCGCGCGCGAAGATATCGAGATCGCGCGGCTCGGTGTGGCTGATGATGGTGGCCGCGTAGTCGCCGTTGCGGAAGGGGCCCTCCAGCCACTGGGCCCATTCCACCGGCACCAGGTCCGCCTTGAGCCCGACCTGTTCGAGATAGGCCGCGATCAGCTCCCCGCCACGCCGGGCATAGACCGGAGGCGGCAGCTTGATCTCGATGGTCGTGCCGGGCTTCACCCCGGCCTCGGCGAGCAGTTTCTTCGCCGCCTCGGGGTTGTAGGGATATTTCGATACAAGATCGATATAGCCCGGATCGGTCGGCACGTAATGCGCACCGATGGGGGTGCCGTAGCCCGACATCGCGCCCTCGATCAGCCCCTGCCGATCGATCGCCATGGCCAGCGCCCGGCGCACGCGCACGTCGTCGAAGGGCTTGCGGGCATTGTTGAGCGCGAGGATCGTCTTGCCCTCGGTGGTGCCCACCACCACCGAGAATCTCGGATCGGCCTTGAGCCTGTCGAGAACTTCCGGGGCGGGAAAATTGGGGAAGGCGTCGAGATCCCCCGCCATCACCGCGGCGGCCGCCGCCGATGGATCGGAAATGAAACGGAATGTCACCCTCGCGAGCTTCGGCGCCTGGCCCCAGTAGCCGGAGAAGCGTTCCAGCTCGACACGATCCCCCTTCACCCAGCGCACGAAGCGGAAGGGGCCGGTCCCCACCGGATTGGTACGATCGGACGCGATGGAGGCGGGCGAGAGCATCACCGCGTCCCCCCAGCCCATGTCGAAGAGGAAGGAGGCGGTGGGACGCTTCAGCGTCACCACGGCGGTCGTCGCGTCGGGACAGGCGACCGCCGCGATCGGTTCGAAAAGTCCCTTCTGGGCATTGGTGGAATCGGGAGAGAGCGCGCGTTCGTAGGAGAACTTCACCACCGAGCAGTCGAAGGGCGCGCCGTCATGGAAGCGCACGCCGCTGTGCAGATGGAAGGTGTAGGCCAGCCCGTCGGGGGAGATCGTCCAGCTCGCGGCCAGGGCCGGCCGCACCTTGCCCTGCGCGTCGATACGCACCAGGCCCTCGTAGATGTTGGCGTAGGTCACCTCGCGGATGGCCGCGGCGGCCCCTGCGGTCGGGTCGAGCCCCGGCGGCTCGAGCACCATGCCGAGCGTCAGCGTGTCCTTCGCCGCAGCCCTCCCCGCGGCGAAAGGGAGAGCCAACGAGGCGGCCAGCGTGCAGACGATCAGTCGTCCCATCGCGGAATTCCCCCGAAGATTTTCTGTGCAGAACAACTCCAGCAGGCCTCACGCGTCCCGGTCAAGGCTCTGTTGCGCCGGGTGAAGGCCGTGTTGACCCTCGCAGACGCATCGGCTTACGTGACAGACATATCGAGTCGAAGGGTATCCGCCCCATGTCTCTGGTCCGCCCCGAAATCGCCGCCCTGCAGGACAGCCCGATCGTCGACATCTGGCGCTCCGCCGCCGGAATCCCCGACGTGATCGCACTGTGGACCGGGGAATCGGACGTTCCCACTCCTCGTTTCATCTGCGAAGCGGCCAGCCGCGCGATGCAGGAAGGCCAGACCTTCTATACGCCCAACCGCGGCATTCCGGGGATGCGCGAGGCGCTGTCCGCCTATCACCAGCGCATCTGGGGAGTGGAGATCTCCCTCGACCGCCTGGCCCTCACCCAATCCGGCATGAGCGCGGTGATGCTGATCGCCCAGGCGCTGGTGGCTCCCGGCGACAACGTGGTCTGCCTCACGCCCTGCTGGCCCAACATCGAGCGGGCCATGCAGATCGTCGGCGCCGAGGTGCGCGAGGTGCCTCTCGGGCGCACCTCCGAGGGCTGGATGCTCGACCCCGAGGCCCTTTTCGCGCGCTGCGATGCCCGCACCCGGCTGATCTACCTGGCCAGTCCCGCCAACCCCACCGGCTGGACCCTCAGCCGCGCCCAGGGGCTGGAGCTGCTCGAATTCGCCCGCGCCCGCGGCGTGGCGCTGCTCTCCGACGAGGTGTACCACCGCATCGTCTATGGCGGAAACGCGGCCTTTTCGCTGGCCGAGGTCGCCCGCCCGGACGATCCCGTGTTCGTCATCAACAGCTTCTCCAAGGCCTGGGCGATGACCGGCTGGCGGCTCGGGTGGATGATCTATCCCGAGGGCCTGACTGCGGAATTCGAAAAGCTCATCCAGTTCAACACCTCCGGCTGCCAGGCCTTTCTCCAGCGCGGGGCAATCGCCGCCCTCGAACATGGCGAGGAGTTCGTCGCCTGGTTCGTGGACCGCTGCCGCACCGGGCGTGAGGTGGTGAACCGCCGGCTCGCCGCCATGGAAGGGGTGCGCGCCATTCCCGGCAGCGGCAGTTTCTACGCCATGTTCTCGGTCGACGGGGTGAACGACACCGAGGCGTTCTGCCGCCGCGCGGTGCGCGAGGCGCGGCTGGCCATGGCGCCGGGCGAGGCGTTCGGCGCCGGCGCGGAGGGCACGATCCGCCTCTGCTACGCCAAGGCTCCCGAGATGCTCGAGGCGGCGATGGACCGCCTGGAAGGCTTCGTCGCCAAGCCCCGTGGCTGAGCCCCCGCGGGCGAATCGCCCGGCCCTCTCCCGGGCAGGACAAAAGAAACCCCGCCAGACCAATGCTCTGGCGGGGCTGAAGATCAGGGAGGCTTCACGTCTGGGAGACGCGGGACCCTTGCCGGGCCCGACCGCCCGATGAGGACGGAGGCATCGGCGCCAGGAGCACTCAACCGCCCCATCACGCCGCGACCAGGGCCTACCTACCGGCTGCCCCCCCGCCGTGCCAGCCGAGTTTCCCCGCCCCGGCCATGCCCAAGCTGCATGTCGATGCTCACATCGCCCGGCAACACACTGAAAAACCGGAACATTCCACCCCCGAACACGAGGGCTCAGTGGCGGTCGGACAGCTTGGCCAGCAGGAAGTCGCGGAACACCGCCACGCGCTTCGAGTTGCGCAGCTCCTCCGGGTAGACGAAATACACGTCCACCTTCGGCGAGGCGATCTCGGGCAGGATGCGCACCAGCCCCTCGGTGTCTTGCGCCATGTAGTCCGGGATGGCGCCAACGCCGAGGCCGGATTTCATCGCCAGCACGATGCCGTTGAGGCTGTTGACCTCCAGCAGCGCCCGCCGGGGCTGGCCCGGCCGGCGGCCCGCCTCGGCCAGCCAGTTGATGTCCTCCACCGGCGGACGGTAGCCGCCGAAGAGGATCAGGCGATGGTTGTCGAGGTCCTCCGGCTTGGCCGGGGTGCCGAAGCGGCGCAGATACTCGGGGCTGGCGCAGACGTGCCACTCCAGCGACAGCAGGTGGCGCTGCACCAGGTCGGGCTGCTTGGGGGCATGCATGCGGATCGCCACGTCGGCCTCGCGCATGGCGAGGTCGAGGTCGGTGTCGTCGAGCAGCAGCTGGATGGTCACATCGGGGAACTGCTCGAGGAAGCCCTCCAGCCGGGGAGCCAGCCAGCAGGCGCCGAAGCCCATCGTGGTGGTGACCTTGAGCTTGCCCGCGGGCTTTTCCTTGCTCTCGGTGAGCAGCGCCTCGGTCATGGCGAGCTTGGCGAACACCTCGCGCACGGTGCGGTTGAGGCTCTCGCCCTGCTCGGTGAGGATCAGACCTCGCGCATGCCGGTGGAAGAGCGGCACCTGCAGCGCCTCCTCGAGCGCGGAGATCTGCCGCGACACCGCGGATTGGCTCAGATTCAGCACATCGCCGGCATGCGTGAAGCTGCCGGCTTCTGCGACCGCGTGGAAGACGCGCAGCTTGTCCCAGTCCATCGTTCAGCCACCCTTGCCATCCGGTCAGGCCGGAAGGTTTTTGTTGATCCCTCCGTGAAGCTCCCAGCTCCCCGGCGGGCCGTCCCAAAATTTTCCTCTGACGGCGCCGCCCCAAGCTGGGGCCACACCACCAGGGTGTCTAGTCTGCCGCCAATTCCGAGTCGCTGTCCTGCTCGGCGAGCCAGTTTTCGGCTTCCAGCGCCGCCATGCAACCACTTCCCGCAGCCGTGACGGCCTGGCGCCAAATCTTGTCCTGTACGTCGCCGGCGGCAAACACACCCGCCACCGACGTTCGTGTCGTCCCGGGAGCCGTCAGCACGAACCCCTCGGCATCAAGCGCCACCTGCCCCACGAATGCTTCGGTCGCAGGACGATGTCCGATTGCCACGAAAACCCCATCCACGTCGAGACGTTGTTCGGCCCCGGAGGCAACATTGCGCAGGCGCACCCCCGTCACCCCGGGGGTTGCCCCCTCGGAGAGGATCTCGGCCACGGCGGAATTCCACACCACCCGCACCTTCGGATGGGCGAGCAGGCGCTCGCGCAGGATCCGCTCGGCGCGCAGCGCGTCGCGGCGATGGATCAGCACCACCTCGGAGGCCAGGCCGGCGAGATAGAGCGCCTCGCCCACGGCGGTATTGCCCCCGCCCACCACCGCCACCCGCTTGCCGCGGAAGAAAAACCCGTCGCAGGTGGCACAGGCCGAAACGCCGAATCCCTGGAGGCGCTTCTCCGATTCGAGGCCGAGCCAGCGCGCCTGGGCGCCGGTGGCGATGATGACGCTCTCCGCCAGATAGGAATCTCCCGAGTCGCCCTTGAGACGGAACGGCCGGGAGGAGAAATCCGCCCCCGTGATGAGATCGTCGATCATCTCGGTGCCGACGGCACGCGCCTGGGCGCCCATCTGCTCCATCAGCCACGGCCCCTGCACCGGCTGGGCGAAGCCGGGGTAGTTCTCCACATCGGTGGTAATGGTGAGCTGTCCACCCGGCTGCAGGCCGGCCACCAGCAGCGGGCGCAGGCCGGCACGGGCCGTGTAGATCGCTGCGGTATAGCCGGCGGGTCCGGCTCCGACGATCAGCACGCGCGCGCGATGGGTCTGCGACATCGACTTCCTTTCACGGCGGCCCCTCGTCGGGCGACCGCCTCGGCCAGACGCCCCGCCGGCGGGAGCGCAGCCATGCGTTCCGACCATGAGGACACGGGAAGACCATACGGTCAGCCCCGCCATCGACACAAGGAAGCATCGTCAGTCCAGCGTTCGACGGGCTTTGCTTTCGAGACGTTGTGCAATAATATTTCGCCCAGCAACCTCACCCCGCAACGTCGGCCCTCGCTGGTCGATGCCGCGACAGACAGAGCCCGCTGCATGAAGCCCCATCTCGAAGCGCCCGCCCTCGATTCCATCGACCGCCGAATTCTCTCCGAGCTGCAGACGGACGGTCGCATGACCAACGTCGAGCTGGCGCGCCGCGCCGGCATCTCGGCCCCCCCCTGCCTGCGCCGGGTGCGCCGGCTGGAGGAATCCGGCATCATCCGCGGCTACCACGCCGACACCGACCCCCACCTGCTCGGCTACGAGATCATCTTCTTCGCCGTCGTCGGGCTGGAAACCCAGAAGGAATCCATCCTTTCCGCCTTCGAGACCATGGTCAACGAATGGCCCGAAGTGCGCGAATGCCACATGATCCGCGGCGGCGGCGACTTCCTGCTCAAGCTGGTGGCCCACGACACCGCCCACGAGAACATTCTCACCCAGCGTCTCACCGGGGCGGCGCACGTCAGCCGGGTCCAGACCCTGCAAACCATCCGCACCAGCCGCTACCTGGCCGGCGTGCCGCTCTGACGGTGCGCCGAGCATCCCTGCGCGTCCCCCCGCCCGCCCGCTTGCCGGGAAGCGTCCTCCTGGGGCTGGTCGCGCTGACCCTGGCGCGGCTCGCGGTGGCCGCGCTGGCCCCGCTGACCCCCGACGAGGCCTACTACTGGGTGTGGTCGCGCGCGCTCGCGGCGGGCTATTTCGACCACCCCCCGATGGTGGCCCTGTGGATCCGCCTGGGCACCCTGCTGGCCGGGGAGAACGCCTTCGGCGTGCGCCTGCTCGGGCCGCTCGCCACGCTGGCGGGCTCGCTGCTGCTGGCCGATGCCGCGGCGCGCCTGCTGCCTGGGCGAAGTGGGGCGGGCACATGGGCCGCGCTGCTCGCCAATGCCACGCTGACCTTCGGGGCCGGCTCGCTGCTGATGACCCCCGACACGCCGCTGCTGTTCTTCTGGTCCCTCGCGCTGTTCGCCCTGGCCCGCATCGCCACCGGCGCGCCCGCGGGCGGGGCCCTGCGCGACTGGCTGCTGCTCGGCCTGGCCGCGGGGGCGGCGGCGACGAGCAAGTACACGGCTTTCCTGCTGGCGCCGGCGGTGCTGGCCTGGCTGGTGGCGGTGCCGGCCCTGCGCCCCGCCCTGCGCCGCCCCGGCCCGTGGCTGGCCGCGGGGCTGGCCGCCCTTCTTTTCGCGCCGGTGCTGGCGTGGAACGCCGGGCATGGCTGGGCCAGCTTCGTCCACCAGGGCGGGCGGCTGGGCGACTGGCAGCCGGCCCGCGCGGCCCAGTTCCTGGGCGAGCTGATCGGCGGGCAGATCGGGCTGGCGACGCCGCTCGTGGCGGTGCTCTTCGCCGCCGGGCTGGTGCGGGCGGTGCGGGCGGCCTGGACGCGCGAACGCCCGCCCGGCTGGACCCTGCTGGCCCTGCTGCTGGCGGTGCCGGGCGCGGTGTTCCTCCAGCACGCGCTGGGTGACCGGGTGCAGGCCAACTGGCCGGCGGTGCTGGTGCCGGCCTTCGCGATCGCCGCCGCCGGGCTGGGGCCGCGCTGGCGGCGCTGGCGGGGGCCGGCGGTGGCGCTCGGATTGGCCCTGCAGGCGCTGGTGTGGGCACAGGCGGTGGCCGCGCCGCTGCCGCTGCCGCCGAAGCTCGACATCACCCTGTCGCGGATGGCCGGCTGGCCGGAGCTGGCCCGCGACGTCGCCGCCGCCGCGCGGGCCGCCGGGGTGGGCTACGTGGCCGCCGACAACTATGGCCTGGCCGCCGAACTCGCCCGCACCCTGCCGCCCGATCTGCCGGTGGTGGGGCTGGGGGACGAGCGCTGGCGCAGCCTCTCCCTGCCTGACGCGACGACGCTCCTGCGCGGACCGGGGCTGCTGGTGCAAAGCGAACGGCGCGCGGCCGAGGCCCCGCCCGGACTCGCCGAGGCGGTCCCGGCCGGTCGGCTGGCCCGCCAGCGCAACGGCGTGATGGCCGAAGGGTATCGGCTGTGGCGGATTCGCGGGGGCGCCGGGACGACGCTTCCGGCCGCCGTGCTGCCGCATCCTTGAGAGTCCGGGCTCCCCCGACAGGGCCCCACCCGTCAGACGACGTTGCGCGCCACCAGACGCATGCGGGCGATCAGTGCGCCGAGCAGCCCCTCGCTGGCGGTGCGATGCGGCCCGGGAAAGCGCCGCCAGCCCTCCTCCAGCGCGGCGCGCGTCAGACGATCGGCCATGCCGGCCAGGGAGGCCCGCCCCAGCGAGCGGGCGCAGGGGCCTGCGTGCGCCATCTGGTCCGGCAGCACACGCAGGAGTTCGTCAGCCTGCCGCACACTGCGGTCCGTGGCCGCGGACCCTCCCCCGGAGAGGCCCAGAACCACCTCCTCGCAGAGTGTCTGCATCCGCGCCAGGGTCAGCGGTGCGGTGGAGATGCTGGGCGGAACGGGCGCGCCGGGGGGCTGCCAGGAATGGCGCATCGGGGGGCTCTCGCGTGGTTTCCCGTCAGTCTCACCGACGAAATTTAGAAAAGGGTGAACCCCTTCACGCCGCCCCCCTCTCACGCAGCTGGGGCCCAGCCGGTCAGCACGGCCAGGCGCAACGTCATCACCACCCGCCCCTCGCGGCGCGGCAGGCGGGCCAGGGCCGCCGGGAACAGCGCCCGCGGCGGCACCGCGCGCGCGCGCTCGGCCAGGGCATTGGTTTCGCCCGCGGCACGCAGCTCGTGCAGCAGGGCCAGCGGGTCGGCATAGCGCAGGGAGACCTCGTCCACATCCGCCACCGGCAGGGCGAATCCGGCACGCTGGAGCAGGCCCGCGGCATCGCGCAGGTCGGGCAGCGGCGAGAGGCGCGGGGAAAGCCCGCCGGAAAGCGCCACCTCCGCCTCGGCCAGGGCGGCGCGCAGCTCGGCCAGCGAGCCCGCCACCGGCAGTCCGGCCAGGAACAGCCCGTCGGGGCGCAGCACCCGCCGCAACTGCACCAGCGCCCCGGGCAGGTCGTTGACCCAGTGCAACCCGAAGGTCGCCACGATCAGGTCGAAGCCCGCCGGGGCAAAGGGAAGAAACTCCTCGTCGGCCACGACCGCCGGAGCGCCGCCGCGCCGCGCCAGGCCGGCGGCGAGATCGGCACTGACCACCTCGATGCCCCGCGCCCGCAGCGCCGGCGCCACCACGCCCCGGCCCCCCAGGTCGAGCGCACGGGTGAAACGACGGGTGGTGTCGTCGAGACGGTCAAGCACGCGGGCCGCGAATTCGGCAAACAGATCGTCCACGCCGTCCAGCCGCGCCGCCCGCTCGCGGTGGCGCCGCACCGCCGCACGGTCAAAAATCGTGAGGGTCCCACTCATGACGGGAAGATGTGCCCCCTCGGCATGGCCCTGCCA
>CALNAL010000357.1 GCA_937874445.1 uncultured Acetobacteraceae bacterium
GGGGCTCGGAGATGTGTATAAGAGACAGGTTCCGCTTGCTGCGCCCGAGCCACCCGCCATCCCGCCGGGGGCCCGCGTCTGGCCCTCCGCTTCCGGCACCTCTCTTCCCTCCGAAACACTGGCTTCCGAAACCCCGCCCTCTGAAGCCACGGGCCTCGAATCCCCGGCATCTCCCAGGCCCGCGGCGTCGGCCGGTCCGCCCCCCGACATCGAATTCCAGCTCACCCAGCGCTGGGGAGTCTGGCTGGGGGCCCTGGCGCTGCTCTTCGCCGGAGTGTTCCTCATCCGCTACGCCGTGGAGAATGCCCTGCTCGGCCCGGGCGCGCGCTGCCTCGCCGCGGCCGTGCTGGGCGCCGCGCTGCTGGGGGCGGCCACGTTCGGCAGCGGCGAGGCCAGGCAGCGCCGCCTGCCCGGGAATGCCGCCGCCGCGCTGGCCGCCGGCGGCGTGGCCGTCCTGTTTGGCGCGGCCTACGGCGCGGGGGTGTTCTATGCGCTGGTGCCTCCCACCCTCGGCTTCGCGCTGATGGCCGGTGCCAGCGGGCTGGGCCTGCTGGCGTCGCTGCGCTTCGGACCGCTCGTGGCGGCGGTGGGGCTGGTCGGAGCCTTCGTCACCCCGGCGCTGGTCAACACGCCCGATCCCTCGATGCCCGGCCTGTTCGCCTATCTCCTGGCCGTCGCCGTCGCGGCGCTGGCGCTGATGCGCTGGACGGCCTGGACCTGGCTGGGCTGGGCGGCGACCGGCGCGATCGCCGTCTGGGCCGGGCTGGTGGGCGCCACTTTCCCCGCCGGACAGACGGTGGCCCCCGCGCTCACCCTGCCGGTGGCGGCGGCGCTGCATCTGGCGCTGTTGCCGGGCACGGCGCTGGAGCATCCGGCGGGGCGCATTCTGGCCTGGGTGCCCTTTCTGGTGCTCGGCGTGGCCGGCTTGTGGCTCGACGCCGTGGCCGGCACCGCCGCCACCCGCACCGGGGTGCTGCTGCTGACCCCGCTGGCCCTGTGGCGCGGCGTCACCGAGCCCCGGCTCGACCGCCTGCCCTGGCTGGCGGCGCCGCTCTTCCTGCTGGTTCTGCTGGGGTGGAGCCTCCCCGCCTGGCAGCCCACCGGCGAGACGCTGCGGGTGGAGGGGAGGGCCTGGGCGTTCCTGCCGGGCCCCTGGGTCCCGGAGGCGATCGTCCCGCTGCTCGTCACCGCGACGGGGCTGGCCGCGCTGAACCTGGCCTGCGGCCTGTGGCAGGAGCGCCGGGCCCCGCGTCCGCTGCTCTGGGCCGGGCTCGCCGCGGCGGTGCCGGCGCTCGCCCTGCTGATCGCCTATGCCCGGGTTGCCGGCTTCCAGAGGGACGCCCTGTGGGCGCTGGCAGCGGTGGCCCTGGCCGCGCTGCTCGTCGAGGCCGCCCGCCACGCCCGCACCCGGCAGCTCGCGGGCGTCCACGCGACGGGAGCGGCGGCGGTGCTGGCGCTCGGGTGCGCGATGGTGCTGCGCGAGCAATGGCTCTCCCTGGCGCTCGCCCTCTTCCTGCCCGCCCTGGCCGTGATCGCGGAGCGCGCCGAGCTGTCCGCCCTGCGCCGGGTGGCGCTGGTGGTGGCGGCCACGCTGCTGGCGCGGCTGCTGCTCAACGACTGGGTGCTGGGCTATGCCTTCGGCTCGGTGCCGCTGCTCAACGCGCTGCTTCTCGTCTATGGCCTGCCCGCCGCCTGCTGTGCCTGGTCGGCCGTGCGCTTCCGCCGGAGCGCCGACGATTCCCTGGTGGCCGTGCTGGAGGGGGCGGCGATTGCCTTCCTGACCGCGCTGGTCGTGCTGGAGTTGCGCCACCTGTTCGGCCACGGCGGTCTGCGGGGGGCGGCCTCGGCGATGGAGCTGGCCTGGCAGGTGGTGGCACTGGCGGTCCAGGCGGCGGCGCTGCGGATGCGGGCGCGCCGGCCGGTGGCCCAGGCCGCCGCCCGGGTACTCGGCGCGGCGGCGCTGGCCGGCGGCACGGTGCTGCTCGTGGCCAATCCCGCCTTCGTTCCGGTGGCGGGCGGGGGCGGGCTGCTGGTGGCCGGCTATCTGCTGCCCGGCCTGCTGGCCGCCCTGGTCCTGTCCCGCGAGCGCGTGCCGCGGGTTCGCTGCCTGCTGGCCGCCTTTGTCCTGGCCGAGAGCTTCGTGCTGCCGGCGCTGGTGGTGCGCCTCGCCTTCCATCCGGGCCATCCGGAACAGATGTGGCTGGCGGCCGCCTTCCCCGGGCAGAGCGAGCTATGGTGCTATTCGACGGTTTGGCTGGTGCTGGGCGTGGGGCTGCTGGCGGGCGGCATGGTCCGCCTTCATCGCGCCCTCCGGCTGGCGGGGCTGGCGGTGCTCGGCGTGGTCACGCTGAAGGTGTTCCTGCTCGACATGGGCGCACTCGCCGGGCTGTGGCGGGTGGTGTCGTTCCTCGGGCTGGGGCTGGTGCTGATCGGCCTGGCCGCAGCCTCCCGGCGCTCCGTCACCCGGTTGTCGGAAGGGGGATCTCCGCCGCCGGCGTGATGCTCCAGGGGGCGTCGCCGTCCGTCGCGGGGGCGCACAGCACCGGGGAGGCATTGGGCATGCGCACGTCGATCGGCAGCCCCATGGCGGCGCGCAGCGCGCGGAACAGCGCCCCGTGCGCCACCACCAGCACCGGGCGCGGCCCGGCCAGGGCGCGGTTGACCGCCGCGACGGCCCTCCGGCGCAGGTCGGCGAAGCTTTCCCCGCCGGCGGGAGTCGGTCCGCCCGCCACCCAGGCGGCGAACCACGGCCCGGTCTCCTGGCCTTCCTGCACGCCGAAGGCCGCCTCGCGCAGCCCCTCGTCGAGTTCCACCGCCAGGCCGATGGCGGCGGCGGCGATCTCGGCGGTGACGCGCGCACGCCCCAGCGGGGAGCTGACCACCCGCACGAGTCCGCGTCCGTGCAGTGCCCCCGCGGCCTCGCGCGCCTGCGCGAGACCGGTGGCATTGAGCGGGATGTCCACGTTGCCCTGCGAGAGCCTCCGGGCGTTCCAGTCGGTCTGCCCGTGGCGGAGGTACCAGAAGGGGCGGGGCGTCAGCGGCGCGGAGGTCAGAGCAGCCCCTCGGTCTTGAGCGCCTGCTGCACGGCCGGCCGGGCCTGCATCCGCGCGAAATGGGCGGCGAGATGGGCCGGCAGGTCGATCTTGAACTTGGCGGCCCAGCTCGAGACGTAGAACACCGCGGCATCGGCGAAGGTGTATTTGCCCAGCGCGTAGTCCAGCCCGTCGAGCACGTTGTTCAGCTCGGCGAATCCCTTGGTCACCAGCTCGCGCCCGCGGGCCGCCACCTCCTCGGTGTTGGCGCCGAAGCGGGCCGGCCCGAACATCCGCGAGAAGCCCTGCATGTGGATGGTGGAAACGCAGTAGTCCACCACCTCCAGCGCGTGGGCCATCGAGTCGGGGCCGGGCGGCAGCAGGTCGGCCTTGGGGTTGGTGGCGGCCAGCCAGTAGGAGATGGCGGGATACTCGGTGAGCACCGAGCCGTCGTCGCGCACCAGGGTCGGCACCTTGGACTTGGGGTTGAGGCGCGCCAGCTCGCCGCGCTCGGCCGGGGGCAGCTTGAGGTTGACCCGCTCGACGCGGAACGGCTCGCCGATTTCCTCCAGCAGCACATGGATGCCGAGCGAGCAGGCGCCCGGAGCGTAGAACAGTGTGTTCATCGCGGTTTCCCCTTTCGTGACGGCGAACAGCTCATACCAGGACGTCCCCGCCGCCCCACCGGGGCCCCCGGGCGGTAAGTGCGTCACGGGAACAGCGCGCTGGCCGCGGGATGGTAGGAGGACCCGCGGCTCGCCC
>CALNAL010000358.1 GCA_937874445.1 uncultured Acetobacteraceae bacterium
GGAGGCGGGCATGCGGCGTCATGATGTCCCACGCAGGATGATGGACGGAGGGCCTTGTGTTTGGCGCCCCCATCGCTGATATGACATCCGGACCGGTCCGGTCCTGATCTCCGAGCTCCAAGGTAGCGCCATGTTCATCGAAACCGAAGGCACGCCCAATCCCGCGACCCTGAAATTCCTCCCCGGCCGGGACGTGATGGCCCAGGGCACCGCCGACTATGCCTCTCCCGAGGCCGCCGCGCACAGCCCGCTGGCGCTGGCACTGTTCGCCCTGCCCGGCGTGGTGCGCGTGTTCCTCGGCGGCAGCTTCGTCTCGGTCACCAAGAGCGCGGACGCCGCCTGGTCGGAGCTGAAGCCGCTCGTCCTCGGGGCGCTGATGGATCATTTCGTTGCCGGCCGCCCCGTCGTCGAGAAGGATGCCGTCGCCTCCGACGAGGACACCGACCCCGCCGACGCCGAGATCGTCGCCCAGATCAAGGAACTCATCGAGACCCGCGTCCGCCCGGCGGTGGCCGGCGACGGGGGCGACATCGTCTTCCGCGGCTACCGCGACGGCGTGGTGCGCCTGCACCTGCAGGGCGCCTGCTCCGGCTGCCCCTCGGCCACCGCCACGCTGAAATACGGCATCGAGAATCTGCTGCGCCACTACGTGCCGGAAGTGCAGTCGGTGGAGCAGGTGCCCGCTTGACCCCTTGCGGGCGGGGCGGGACGGTGGCAGATAGTTCGATATCGAACGACTAACGGAGGCTCCCATGGCACTCGAGGATACGTCCCTGGACGTGCTGTTCCGCGAGGCACACACCCACAACAAGTGGACCGACCAGCCCGTCTCCGAGGACGAGCTGCGCGCGCTCTATGACCTGCTGAAGATGGCTCCGACCTCGGCCAATGCCTCGCCGGGGCGCTTCGTGTTCCTGCGCACGCAGGAAGCCAAGGAGAAGCTGCGTCCGGCCCTTTCGCCGGGCAACGTGGACAAGACCATGTCCGCCCCGGTCACGGTCATCGTCGCCCACGACCCGAATTTCTACGACAAGCTGCCCAAGCTCTTTCCGCATGCCGACGCGCGGGCGTGGTTCGCCTCGAACTACGACCTGGCTCAGGAAACCGCCTTCCGCAACGGCTCGCTGCAGGGGGCGTATCTCATCGTCGCCGCGCGCGCGCTGGGGCTCGACTGCGGCCCGATGTCCGGCTTCGACAAGGACAAGGTCGATGCCACCTTCCTGGCCGGTTACGGCTGGAAGAGCAACTTCCTCGTCAATCTCGGCCACGGCGACCCCGCGGGCGTCTTCCCCCGCTCGCCCCGCCTCGATTTCGACGAGGCCTGCCGGCTGGTGTAGCCGCTCCGGTGGCGCGCGGAGAGGGCGTGCCGTAAAACGACCTCCATGAACATTTTGGGACTGGATGCCGCGCTGGCGGCCTGTTCGGCGGCGGTGGTGGCGGAAGGCGTCGTGCGTGCCGAGGCGCAGGCCGAGGGCGGACGCGGCTACGCGACACAGCTGCCCCTCATGGCGCGGCGGGTGCTGGAGGGCGTCGGCCGGCTGGACGCGGTGGCGGTCACGGTGGGGCCGGGGAGCTTCACGGGGCTGCGGGCCGCGATCGCGCTGGCGCAGGGCATCGCGCTGGGCGCGGGCTGCCCGGTGGTGGCGGTGCGCGTGGCCGAGGCGCTGGCGGAAGCGGTGGGCGAGACCGGTCGGCCGCTCTGGGTGGCGCTGGACAACCGGCGCGGACGGATCTTCCTCGATCGCGGCACGGGGCTGGCGGCGGTGGCCCTGGAAGAGGTGCCCCTGCCGGAGAGCCCGGTGGCGCTGGCCGGGGATGCCGCGGCGGCGCTGGCCGGACGGCTGGCCGCGGCCGGGGCGGATGTGCAGGTGACGGAGGCGGTGCGCCCGCACGCGCGGGCGGTGGCGGCGGTCGGGCTGCGCCGGCTGCGCGGGGAGCTGGCCGGGCTGGCGGTGCGTCCGCTCTACGTCGAGCCCCCCCAGGCGGCGCTGCCGAAGGGCGGCCTGCGCCCGGCCCCCTGCTAGAGGGCGCCGCCATGGCGGGCGCCGCTGCGATTTCCCTGATGCCGGCGACCCCCGTCGCGGCGGCCGCGCTGGCGGCGCTGCACGCGGCGGCGATGCCGGCGGGCGAGGCATGGAGCGCGGAATCGATCGCGACCGAGCTGGGCCTGCCGGGCGTGTTCGGGCTGCTCGAGGCGGGCGGCGGGATGGTGCTCGCGCGGGTAGCCGCCGACCAGGCGGAAATCCTCGCCCTGGCGGTGGCCCCCGGGGCGCGCCGGGCGGGACGCGGCGCGGCCCTGCTGGCCGAGGCGGAACGCCGGGCGGCGGGGCGGGGGGCGCGGCAGATGTTTCTCGAGGTGGCCGAGGGCAACGCCGCGGCACGGGCGCTATATGCCCGGGCCGGCTACCGCCCGCTCGGCCGGCGGCGCGCCTATTATGCCAACGGCGAGGACGCGCTGGTGCTGGGCAAGGCGCTGGCGGAAACTACTTTCTGCGAAGCAACAATCGTGTAATGCCGTCGGGTCCGTCCTTGCAGGAGAGGACGGCATGTCCCAGCCGGAGAGCGGTGGCGGGCACGGACCGGCGCGGGTCCTCTCCCTTGAGCAGCACCAGCAGGCGCCCGCCGGAGGGCAGGCGGTCAAGGGCGATACGGGTGCGCACGAAAGTCATCGGACAAGTCTCGGCGGTAATGTCGAGGGTCACGGGCGGGAGATCGGTGTCGGAACTGGTGTCTGGCATGACTGCATTGTCGGGAAAGTTCAAAACAACCATTGCGAAACGGGCAAGCCCATCTGTATATGCGAGAATATATGGATCAATTTTTGATCAATGGAAGGAAAAAGAATGACGGAGATTCCGCAGGGCTCGGATGTGCTGGGACTGACGGCCCAGATCGTGTCTGCGCATGTTTCCAACAATCCGGTGACCCCGGATGCGCTGCCGGCCCTGATCCAGGAAGTCTACCGCTCGCTGTCGGGTGTCGGCCATGAGCCCGCGCCGGTGGACCGCCCGCAGCCGGCGGTGCCTGTCAAGAAGTCGGTGTTCCCCGAGTACATCGTCTGTCTCGAAGACGGCAAGAAGCTGAAGATGCTCAAGCGGCACCTCAAGACCGCCTACGACATGACCCCCGAGCAGTATCGCGAACGCTGGAACCTGGGACCGGATTATCCGATGGTGGCGCCGAACTATGCCAAGCATCGTTCCTCGCTGGCCAAGAAGATCGGCCTGGGTACCAAGCCGCGCACTCGCCGCTAGAACAGATCGCGATCCGGCGGGACCGTCGAGTCGCGTGACTCGGTTCGGAGAAACAAAGAGCTGGAGCATTTGCCGCGAGCCGGTGCGGACGGCAAATGCTCTCGTGTCCTGCCCGCGAAGTTCGCCGCATCGGCGGCGGACGGAGCGGATCGGCAGGCCCCGCGCCCCGGCAAAGCGGGGCGGGAATTGCGCCGGCGCGGCCGCTGCTGGTAGGGTGCGCCGTGTTTTTGTGTGCACAACTGCCGCGTTCCCGGCGCGCGCCGGGCTTTGGCGAACCGGTCGGGGGATGGACCCCGGCCGTTTCCTGTTCGCAGTCCGTGGCCGGGCGAGTGGCGGGCCCGGCAGCGATCCCGATCGGGCTGACGGGGGAGGGAATGGAAAGCCGTATCGAGCGCCTGTGCGTGGAACGTGGACTGAAAATGACCGGCCAGCGCCGCGTCATTGCCCGCGTGCTGTCCGAGTGCGATGACCATCCCGATGTCGAGGAACTCTATCGGCGCTGCTCGGAGATCGACCCGCGCATCTCCATCGCCACGGTTTATCGCACCGTGCGCCTCTTCGAGGAGCGCGGCATCCTGGCCCGGCGCGATTTCGGGGGCGGGCGTGCCCGCTACGAGGCCGCCGCCCATGGCCATCACCACCATCTCATCGACATCGAGACCGGCCGCGTGATCGAATTTGCCGATTCCGAGCACGAGCGGGTGCTGCAGACCATCGCGGCCCGGCTCGGCTTCGACCTGGTGTCCCACCGGCTGGAACTCTATGGCCGCCGCCGCCCCGACGCGGCGCCTGCCGCTGCCGCCAAGGCGGCCGCCCCCAAGCC
>CALNAL010000359.1 GCA_937874445.1 uncultured Acetobacteraceae bacterium
CGGGGGTGCGGGCGCCGCCGCCGTGCCGGACCCCGGGGGGCACCCCGAGCGGGGCCCCGTGGTCCGCCGAGATCGCGGCGGCGGCCCAGCGGCCGAAGGTGGGCGAGCCGTGGCGGATGTCCACCGCCACATCCCACACCGCGCCGTGCACCACCCGCAGCAATTTGCCCTGGGCGAAGGGGGCGACCTGGCAATGCAGGCCGCGCACCACGCCGCGGGCCTGCGAGAGGCTGTGGTTGTCCTGCACGAACGGGCCCGCGATGCCGGCCTCGGCGAAGCGGCGGGCGTTGAAGGTCTCGGAGAAGAAGCCGCGGCGGTCGCCGAAGCGCTTGGGCGTGACCAGCAGCACATCGGGGATGGCAAGAGGTTCGATCTGCATGGCCCTAGATTCCCCCCCGCGGGTCGGCAAGCTCGGCGAGCACGCGGCCGAGTTCGGTTTTGCCGAGGGCGTGCGCGCGCGCGCGCAGCTCGGTGGCGTCGAGCCAGCCCATGCGGAAGGCCACCTCCTCGGGGCAGCCCACCAGCATTCCCTGACGGCTCTGGATGGTCTGCACGAAGGTGGCCGCCTGCAGCAGGGAGTCCGGCGTGCCGGCGTCGAGCCAGGCATAGCCGCGGCCGAGCCGCTCCACGTTGAGCGCGCCCTCCTCCATGTAGAGGCGGTTGAGGTCGGTGATCTCCAGCTCCCCGCGTGCCGAGGGACGCACCCGCGCGGCCAGCTCGCTGACCCGCGCGTCGTAGAAGTAGAGCCCGATCACCGCCCAGTTGGACTTCGGCGCCGCGGGCTTCTCCACCAGCTCCAGGGCGCGGCCCTCGGGGGTCATGGTGACCACGCCGTAGCGCTCGGGGTCGCGCACCTGGTAGGCGAACACGGTGGCGCCGCCACTCTCGCCCCGGGTGCGGGCGGCGGCGCCCTGCAGCAGGCGCGAGAGGCTGTCGCCGAAGATGAGGTTGTCGCCCAGCGCCAGCGCGCAGGGCTCGCCGCCGATCCAGTCGTGTCCGATGTGGAAGGCCTGCGCCAGCCCCTCGGGGCGCGGTTGCAGGGCGTAGGAGAAGCGCACCCCGAAGCGGTCGCCGCTGCCCAGCAGGCGGCGGAACTGGGGCAGGTCCTCGGGGGTGGAGATCACCAGGATGTCGCGGATCCCCGCCAGCATCAGCACGCTGAGGGGATAGTAGATCATCGGCTTGTCATAGACCGGCAGCAGCTGCTTGGAGGCGGCGATGGTCATCGGGTGCAGCCGGGTGCCGGAGCCGCCGGCGAGGATGATGCCCTTCACGACTTTTTTCCCCCCGCTGCCTGGCCAAGCCTCTGGCCGGCGTAGCGGGCGGCGCGGATGCCCTCCCACCAGCTGCGGTGGGCGAGATACCAGTCCACCGTGCGGGCGAGCCCCCGCTCGAAGTCGTTGGCCGCCTTCCAGCCGAGGGCCGCCTCGGAGCGGGAGGGGTCGATCTCGTAGCGGAAGTCGTGGCCGGGACGATCGGTGACGAAGCGGATCAGCCGCTCGCGCGGGCCGGCGGGGTCGGGCAGGCGGGCGTCGAGGCAGGCGCAGATCGCCTTCACCACTTGCAGGTTGGTGCGCGGCTGGCGCGCCGAGAGGCAGTAGGTGCCGCCCGGAGCGCCATGCTCCAGCACCCGCACCAGCGCCTCGGCGTGGTCCTCCACGTAGATCCAGTCGCGCATGTTCGACCCGTCGCCGTAGACGGGCAGCTCGCGTCCCTCCAGGGCGTTGAGGGTGACCAGCGGGATCAGCTTCTCGGGGAACTGCCACGGGCCATAGTTGTTGGAGGTGTTGGAGACCATCGTGGGCAGGCCGAAGGTGTGGTGCCAGGCCCGCACCAGGTGGTCGGAGGAGGCCTTGGCGGCGGAGTAGGGGCTGCGCGGGTCGTAGGCGGTGGTCTCGGTGAAGGGCGGGTCGCCGGGCTGGAGCGCGCCGAACACCTCGTCGGTGGAGACGTGGTGGAAGCGGAAGCGTTCCTTGCGTCCCGCGGGAAGGCCGGCCCAGTACTCGCGGGCGGCTTCCAGCAGGGTGTAGGTGCCGACGACGTTGGTCTGGATGAACGGCCCCGGTCCGTCGATGGAACGATCCACGTGCGTCTCGGCGGCGAGATGCATCACCGCGTCGGGCTGGTGGGTGGCGAAGGCGGCGCGCATCGCCGCGGCGTCGGCGATGTCGGCGCGCACCAGGGTGTGGCGCGGAGAGGCGAACGCGTCCTCCAGGGCATCGGGCGAGGCCGCATAGGTCATCTTGTCAATATCGACGACGCTGTGGTCGGTCGAGCGCAGCAGGTGGCGGATGACGGCGGAACCAATGAAGCCGCACCCGCCCGTCAGCAGAATTCGCATCCGCAAACCTCGTTGGGGGACAAGATGGCCCATAACTTGCCATCCTCCGGGCGTGCCGGCAAATTCATATTTTCTTTCGAAAGCGGGCGGGGGGGATGTTTTTCGATTTGTAACAATTCGGCGGCAGATGAATTTTATGGCTTTTGCACGCGGGGCGTTTGATTTTTGCTACGGGAACAGCACGCTCCAGTCTTGCAGGGGGTTGGCACGCGCCGGGGAGCCGCTATTGTCGCCCCGGGCCCGGGGTCTGGTTTCGGAGAAATTAAGTGCAAAACATTAATTATTTTCCGCACATCGAGCAGATCCTGGCGGCATTGCGCATCAATCACGAGCGGCTGGATGGGCACTCGAAGGTTGCCATCGATGTTCGCCTGCTGCGGGCGGTGCTGCAGGTCGTGGCGGCCCAGCTGCCCTTCGACGAGGCTTTCTACCTGGCGAACAATCCCGACCTGGCCGAGGCCCATCGCAAGGGGGACGTCGCCAATCCCCACCAGCATTATATCGAGAGGGGCTTTTTCGAGGGGCGCCTCGGGGCCGCGCCGGCGGTGGACGAGGCCTTCTACATGGCGCGCTACAAGGACGTGGCCAAGGCCGTCGCGCATGGGGACGTGGCCTCGGCCACCGCGCACTACCAGACCTCCGGCGTCGCCGAGGGGCGCGTGCCCAGCGCCGCGATCCAGCCGGTAGTGGACTATTGGGCCGCGATCCTCCAGGGTGGCCCGGCGCGCGCCTGATCGTGGGGGCGCGCGAATCGATCGAGGTGGCGTCCGGGATGCGGCGCTGAGGAGCGAGATGGCGAGCAGGCTCGAGGATCTGCGTCAGGCCCACCGGGCGCTGTGTTCAAGTTTCGTCAGCGAGGAGTTGTTCCGGGCGGGCCTGAAGGGGGGACGGGCCGACATCACACGGGTTGGACTCTACCTGACCATGCCGCTGGAAAAGCGGCCGATGCTGTCGTGGTATTTCGACCCGCTGTTCTATCTCGTCACCAATCCCGACGTGGCCAAATCCGGGGTCGATCCGCTCCTGCATTTCCTCACGGTCGGCATCGGCGAGCTGCGTGCGCCGCATCCGCTGATCGACCTGCGCTTCCTGGTCGGGCGGGATGCGCAGGTGCTCGGCCAGCCGCCGGACCTCGACGTGCTGGTCGAGCTGCTCGACTACGATCTCGCCCCGCCCGGCCCCTATTTCGACCCGGAGTTCTATCGCGAGCAGCTGGGCGACAACGGGGCCCCGCCCAACGGCATGCTGCGCCATTTCCTGCAGTACGGCCTGCGCGCCGGCGTGCCGCCCAATCCCTTCCTCGACATCGCCTGGTACAGTGCGCGCTATGACGATGTGCCCGCCGAGCCCTATCTGGCCCTGCGCCAGTTCGTGCTGCAGGGGGACCCGCAGGGGCGATGCGCCGGGCCGGCCTTCGACGGCGAGCTGTATCGCCGGCGCTATCCCGACGTGGCCGAATCGGGCGCGCCGCCGCTCGCGCATTATCTCGGCTTCGGCCGCGCCGAGGGGCGGCAGGCCGCCACCGAGCGGGTGCCTTCCGCCCAGGTCGCCTCCCAGGCTGCCCCCCAGACCGCCTGGGCCGCGATGCCGGTCGGCGTGGCGCTGCCCTGCGAGGCGGAGGATCTCCAGCAGGCCGACGCGGGCATGCGCGAGCTGGTTGCCGCGGGGCGGCAGGGCCACAAGGACGCGGTCGCGGTCTCGCCTCCGAAAATCGCCAAGGTGCGCGAC
>CALNAL010000360.1 GCA_937874445.1 uncultured Acetobacteraceae bacterium
GGACGGCTCTGGCTGCGCTCGCGGGGCTGATAGCCACCGCCCTCGCCGCCCTCGCCGCCGCCGCCGTTGCGGGAATCGAGCAGGGTGAGTTCGCCGCGGAAACGGGCGAGCACCACCTCGGTGGTGTATTTCTCCTGCCCGGCCTGGTCGGTCCACTTGCGGGTCTGCAAGGCGCCCTCGACGTAGACCTTGCTGCCCTTGCGCACGTATTTCTCGATCACATCGCCGAGACGCTCGTTGAAGCAGACGATGCGGTGCCACTCGGTGCGCTCGCGGCGCTCGCCCGAGGCGCGGTCGTTCCAGGATTCCGAGGTTGCCAGGGTGAAGTTCACGATCTTCGTGCCGTCCTGGGTGTTGCGCACCTCGGGATCGCGGCCGACGTTGCCGATGAGAATCACCTTGTTCACGCTGCCGGCCATGGCCTGCTCTCCTGACTCAATTCGCCCTTGCGTCTAGCACAAATCCCGCTCCACGGAAGCTGCCCTTCCCATTCCCACGCGGGAAGCCCATATTGGCGGAACAGTTCAAGAACACTTTTCTAAGGAATCCCCCTCCGTCATGGCCGGCTCCATCCGCGTGCGCGGTGCGCGCGAGCACAATCTGCGGAACGTGGATGTCGAGATCCCGCGCGACAGCCTCACCGTCATCACCGGACTGTCGGGCTCGGGCAAGTCCTCCCTGGCCTTCGACACCATCTACGCCGAGGGGCAGCGGCGCTACGTCGAGAGCCTCTCGGCCTATGCCCGCCAGTTCCTGGAGCAGATGGGCAAGCCCGACGTGGACTCCATCGAGGGCCTCTCGCCGGCCATCTCGATCGAGCAGAAGACCACCTCGCGCAACCCGCGCTCCACCGTCGGCACGGTCACCGAGATCCACGACTACATGCGCCTCTTGTGGGCGCGCGTCGGCGTGCCCTACTCGCCCGCCACCGGCCTGCCCATCGAGGCACAGACCATCAGCCAGATGGTGGACCGGGTGATGGCGATGAAGGAGGGCACCCGGCTGCTCCTGCTCGCCCCGGTCGTGCGCGACCGCAAGGGCGAGTACCGCAAGGAGCTGGCCGAGTTCCAGCGCAAGGGCTTCACCCGCGTCAAGGTGGACGGCAAGCTCTTCGAGATCGGCGAGGTGCCCTCCCTCAACCGCAAGCTCAAGCATACCGTCGAGGTGGTGGTGGACCGCGTCGTGGTCCGCGCGGGGGCCGAGCAGCGCCTGGCCGACAGCTTCGAGACCGCGCTCGGGCTCTCCGACGGCCTGGCCTACGCCGAGGACGCCGCCTCGGGGGCGCGCACCGTGTTCTCCTCGCGCTTCGCCTGCCCGGTGAGCGGGTTCACCATCGAGGAGATCGAGCCGCGGCTGTTCTCCTTCAACTCGCCGCACGGGGCCTGCCCGGCCTGCGACGGGCTGGGGGTGGAAACCTTCTTCGACCCCAAGCTGGTGGTGCCCGACGAGCGCCTCTCGCTGGCCGACGGCGCCATCGCGCCCTGGGCGCACGCGCAGTCGCCCTATTACGACCAGACCCTGCAAAGCCTGGCGCGGCACTACAAGGTCTCGCTGCGCACGCCGTGGGAGGATCTGCCGGAGCGGTTCCGCGCGGCGGTGCTCACCGGCTCGGGCGAAACCCCGGTGGCGATGGCCTACAAGGACGGTGTACGTCAGTACACGGTGACCAAGCCCTTCGAGGGCGTGCTGCACAACCTCGAACGCCGCTTCCGCGAGACCGATTCCGTCTGGGTGCGCGACGAGATGGCCCGCTACCAGGCCGAGAAGCCCTGCGCGGTCTGCCACGGCGCGCGGCTCAAGCCCGAGGCGCTGGCGGTGAAGGTGGCGGGCAGGACCATCGCCGAGGCCAGCGAGATGTCCATCCGCCGCGCCCGCGACTGGTTCGCCACCGTGCTCGCCACCCTCACCCCCCAGCGCGCCGAGATCGCCCGGCGCATCCTGCGCGAGATCGAGGACCGGCTGAGCTTCCTGGTGGACGTGGGGCTCGACTACCTCACGCTGGCGCGCTCCTCGGCGACGCTCTCGGGCGGGGAAAGCCAGCGCATCCGTCTGGCCTCGCAGATCGGCTCGGGGCTGACGGGGGTGCTCTACGTGCTCGACGAGCCCTCCATCGGGCTGCACCAGCGCGACAACGAGCGCCTGCTCGCCACGCTGCAACGGCTCAAGAAGCTCGGCAACACGGTGCTGGTGGTCGAGCATGACGAGGACGCCATCCGCAGCGCCGACTACCTCATCGACATGGGGCCGGCCGCCGGGGTCAACGGCGGGGCCGTGATCGCCCGCGGCACGCCGGAGGAGGTGGCGGCCAACCCGGACTCGCTCACCGGCGACTATCTCTCGGGGCGCCGGCGCATCGAGGTGCCGGCGCTGCGCCGCCCCCGTCAGAAGGGGCGCGCGGTGCGCGTGGTGGGCGCGCGCGGCAACAACCTCAAGGACATCGACGCCGCCTTCCCCCTCGGCACCTTCACCGTCGTCACCGGGGTCTCGGGCGGGGGCAAGTCCACGCTGGTCATCGACACGCTCTACAAGGCCGCCTCGCGCCGGCTGATGGGCTCGGGCGAGGTGCCGGCGCCGTACGAGCGCATCGAGGGGCTGGAACTTCTCGACAAGATCATCGACATCGACCAGTCGCCGATCGGCCGCACGCCGCGCTCCAACCCCGCCACCTACACCGACCTCTTCACCCCGATTCGCGACTGGTTCGCCGAGCTGCCCGAGGCGCGGGCGCGCGGCTACAAGTCGGGGCGCTTCTCCTTCAACGTGAAGGGCGGACGCTGCGAGGCCTGCCAGGGCGACGGGGTGCTCAAGATCGAGATGCACTTCCTGCCCGACATGTTCGTCACCTGCGACACCTGCAAGGGCAAGCGCTACAACCGCGAAACGCTGGAGGTGAAGTTCCGCGGCAAGTCGATCTCCGACGTGCTCGACATGACGGTGGACGAGGCGGTACCGTATTTCTCCGCCGTCAGCCGCATCCACGACCGGCTGAAGATCCTCCAGCAGGTGGGGCTCGGCTACCTCAAGCTCGGCCAGCAGGCCACCACCCTCTCCGGCGGCGAGGCGCAGCGCGTCAAGCTCGCCAAGGAGCTGGGGCGGCGCGCCACCGGACGCACCCTCTACATCCTCGACGAGCCCACCACCGGGCTGCACTTCGAGGACGTGCGCAAGCTGCTCGAGGTGCTGCACGCGCTGGTGGACCAGGGCAATACCGTCGTCGTCATCGAGCACAACCTGGAGGTCATCAAGACCGCCGACTGGGTGATCGACCTCGGCCCCGAGGGCGGCGAGGGCGGCGGCCGCATCGTCGCCGAGGGCCCCCCCGAACAGATCGCCGC
>CALNAL010000361.1 GCA_937874445.1 uncultured Acetobacteraceae bacterium
ACGCCCATAACGTTCCGTATTCGTAACATATAGGTGCAGGAGCAAGGCTCCTGCCAGGTCCGGGCAGAGCCCGGCGGGGCACGGGGCAGCGCCCCGGCCGACGGAACGTCGGCACGTCGCCCGGCGTCCCCATGCGTTCCAGAACTTGAATCCGTCGTTCTTTTCCCAAAGGATAAAGAAGCAAAAGGACTATTCCTCAAAACAAGGCCGCCCCGCCGTGCTCCTTGCCGTTCTCGACCGTCTTCTGGCCGCTCTCGGCCGGCGCGGCTCGCGCGCCCTTGCTGTCACCGTCCCGCTGGCCATCGCCACCCCGCCGCTCGGCCGTGCGCTCCAGCCCTGGCTCACCGAGGCGGTTTTCTGCCTGCTCATCCTGTCCTTTCTGCGCCTGGACGTCCCCCGCCTGCGCGCTCATCTCCGCCGCCCCCGGCTGCTCCTCGCCGCGACCGTATGGACGGCGCTCGGCGTCCCCCTTCTTCTTGCCGCGGCCGCCCATGCCGCGGGTCTGCCCGAGCGCGCGCCCGAGCTGAACCTCGGCCTGATGCTTCAGGCCCTCGCCTCCCCTCTCATGGCCGGCCCCAGCCTGGCCGCGCTGATGGGCCTCGACGCCACTCTCGTCCTTGTCACCCTGGTTCTCGGCACGCTCGCCCTGCCCCTCGCCGCCGCCGTTCTTGCTCCGCTTCTCCTCGGCTCCGCCCTTTCCGCGGGGAGCCTGGCCGGGCCCACGCTGCTCTTCCGCCTGGTGATCCTTCTGGGGGGCTCTTTTCTCGCGGCCCTGGCCCTGCGCCGAATCATCGGCCTGCCCCGCCTCGCCCGGCACAACGCGGCGGTGGACGGGGTCAGCATCCTCGCGCTGGCCGTCTTCGTATTTGCCGGGATGGGTCCCGTCGCCGCCGCCGCCCGGGCCGCCCCGCTGGTGTTCGCCGGTCTCACCGCCCTGGCCTTCGCCACCTTTGCCGCGCTGTTCCTGCTGACCACCTGGCTCTTCCGCCGCGCCGGCCATGCCGAGGCCCTCTCGCTCGGCGTCATGGCCTCCCAGCGCAACATGGGCCTGATGGTCGCCGCGGTCGGCGGCATCCTCCCCCCGACCGCCTGGCTCTACTTCGCCCTCTGCCAGTTCCCCATCTACCTCTCCCCCCTGCTCCTCCGCCCTTTCGTCCGCCGTCGGAACCGGGACTAGGCGGCCCCGCGCGCCAGGGAGACGCATTTGCGCATCACCCCGGGCAGGGCCGCCGAATCGAGTTCGCCGAGAGGCAGGAGAAACCCCTCGGCGGCGATATGCGGGACGCGGGCGGCATAGAGGGCGATGCGCAGCTGGAAATGCGTGAAGCCGTGGCGGACCTCGCCGGCAGGGTGCCAGGGAGCGGACATGGGCGCGAGGGCCAGGGCCTCGGGGGCGGCATAGGGCTCGGCGCGCCAGGGGGTGCCGGGGAGTTCCGTCATGCCGCCGAGGAGGCCGCGCGGCGGCCGGCGGCGGAGCAGGACTTGGGTGCCGTCGGTCAGCCAGAAATGCGCGCCGTACCGCAGCGGCCGCTCGGGGCGGGGGGATTTGCGGGGGAGATCGGCGGCCTCACCGGTGCGGCGGGCGGCGCAGGGATCGCGCCAGGGGCAGAGGGCGCAGGCCGGAGCGGCGGGGGTGCAGAGGGTGGCGCCGAGGTCGAAGAGCGCCTGGGCGAAGTCGCCGGGCCGGGCGCGGGCGGCGGACTGGGCGCCGAGGCGGGCGGCGGCGGCGGAAAAGAGAGGCTTGGCGGCGGGAAGCGGGTCCGCCAGGGCGAAGAGGCGGGCGACGACGCGCTCGACATTGCCGTCCACCGGGACGGCGGGCAGGTCGAAGGCGATGGCCCCGATGGCGGCGGCCGTATAGGGGCCGATGCCCGGCAGGGCGCGCAGGCCCTCCAGCGTGCGGGGAAAGGCCCCGAGGCCGGCGACGGCGCGGGCGCAGGCGTGCAGGTTGCGCGCGCGGGCGTAGTAGCCGAGGCCGGCCCAGAGCTTGAGCACCTCCTCCTCGGGCGCGGCGGCGAGGGAGTCCAGTGTGGGGAAGCGCGCGAGGAAGCGGCTATAATAGGGTGCCACGGCCACCACCGTGGTCTGCTGGAGCATGATCTCGGAGAGCCAGACGCGGTAGGGGTCCGGGGTTTCGCCGGGACGGGCGCGCCAGGGCAGATCGCGGCGGGAGCGGTCGTACCAGGCGAGCAGCAGGGCGGCATCGGGAAGGGGTTGGGATGGCATCGGAGTCCTCTAGCACGCCGAAGCAGGGCGCGAAAAAGGCGAAGGCGGGCGACAAGCCGGCGGAAAAGCCGGCGGAGGTGCCGCGCTTCGTCTACGGGCCGCGCTCGGTGGCCATGGTGCTGCCGGTCGTGCTGCGCCCGGCGTTCCGTCGGCGGGCGCCGGCCACGGCGCAGGTGCTGGCCGACTGGGAGACCATCGTCGGGCCGGCGCTGGCGGAGCAGACCGTGCCGCAGAAGCTGTTCGGCGGGACGCTGACGATCGCGTGTTCGGGGCCGGTGGCGATGGAGCTGCAGCACCTCCAGGGCCCGGTGATGGAACGGATCAACGCGCATCTGGGGCGGGTGGCCGTGACGCGGCTGCGCTTCCGCCAGGATGTGCGCCCCGCGGAGAAATCCGTGCCTTCCGCCCTGTCGCAGCCGGAGCGGCCGGCCGATGTGGCGGTGGCGCAACAGGCGGTGGCGGGGATGAAGGCGGGGCGGCTGCGGGACGCGCTGGAGCGACTTGGGCGGCGGGTGCTGGCGGCCCGAAGGGAATGACGCCGGAAGGACGCCAAGGGGGGGGATGACGGCCGGCCCCGGCGCGCCCATGTGAGGGTGACTCGACTCGGGTTCGGGTCTGTGGCAAGCATCCCCCAGATATAGAGGTCTCCATGTCGGTTTCTCGTCGATCCCTACTAGCCTTTGTGGCAGCCCCGCTGGTCCTCCCGGCCCTGGCGACGGCCGCCCCCATGCAAGGCAGCATGGGTCAAGGCGGCACGGACCCGAAGGCCGAGCGCGCGCTGGGGGCCGCCGACGCGCCGGTGACGGTCACCGAGTATTTCTCGCTGACCTGCACCCACTGCGCGGAGTTCGTGCGCAGCACGTTCCCGCAGGTGAAGTCGCAGCTGATCGACACCGGCAAGCTGCGCTACGTGTTCTACGACTTCCCGCTCGACCAGGTGGCGCTGACAGCCGCGATGGTGGCGCGCAGCCTGCCCCCGGCCCGCTACGAGCCGTTTGCCGCAGCCCTGCTGGCCAGCCAGGACCGCTGGGCCTTCGCGCGCGGGGTGAATTCCACCGAGGAGCTGGCCAAGATGGCCGTGCTGGCCGGCATGGACCGCGCCACCTTCGACAAGGTCATCGCCGATACGGACCTGAAAAACTGGTTCATGCAGCAGCGGGAAGATGCAGAAAAGAGCGAAGGGATCAACGCCACGCCGACCTTCGTGTTCGTGGGCAAGAACGGAAAGAAGAACCGCGTCGAAGGGTCCGTCGGGTTCGACAAATTTGCCCAGGCCGTCGCCCAGGTGGCGGGCTAATCCGCCATCGGGGTCCGGCCGGGGCTTGCGTGCGAGGATACAGGGGTGCCGGTCAGCTTCAGCCGTCTGCGCATTGCCGGGTTCAAGAGCTTTGCCGAACCCGCCGTGGTGGACATCCTTCCCGGGCTGACCGGCATCGTCGGGCCCAACGGGTGCGGCAAGTCCAACGTGGTCGAGGCCCTGCGCTGGGCCATGGGCGAAACCTCGGCGCGCTCGCTGCGCGGCGGGGAAATGGAAGACGTGATCTTCGCCGGGACCGCCCATCGGCCGTCGCGCAATCTCGCCGAGGTGACGCTGCAGCTGGGGGATACCCAGGGGGTGGCGCCGCCGCCGTTCCACGAGGCGCCGGAGCTGGAAATCTCGCGGCGGATCGAGCGTGGCAGCGGCTCGGCGTTCCGCATCAACGGGCGCGAGGCGCGCGCGCGCGACGTGCAGACCCTGTTCGCCGACCTCGCCACCGGGGCGCATTCCTCCGGGCTGGTCAGCCAGGGGCGCGTGGGCATGCTGGTCGATGCCCGCCCCGAGGAGCGGCGCACGCTGCTCGAGGAGGCCGCCGGGATCACCGGGCTGCATGCGCGCCGCCACGAGGCGGAGCTCAAGCTGCGGGCCGCCGAGGTCAATCTGGAACGCGCCGAGGACCTCAAGGGGCAGCTGGAAACGCAGCTCGAGGGGCTCAAGCGCCAGGCACGGCAGGCCAACCGCTACCGCGCGATCTCCGGGCTGATCCGCGCGGCCGAGGCCGAGCTGCTGGCGATCCAGCGGGCCGCGGCGGAGGCGGTGCGCGCCTCGCCCTCGGCGCTGCGCAGCGCGGGCAGGGC
>CALNAL010000362.1 GCA_937874445.1 uncultured Acetobacteraceae bacterium
GCGGTTGGTTCGGGGGGCGGGCTGGGGGTGGGCCCAGGCGCTCCCCCACTGCTGCGGGGCGGGGCGGGCGCCCGCCAGCGTCTCCACGAAGGGCTTCACGTCGGCGTATCCGGCCGCCGTCGAGATCCGGTAGGGGGCGGAAATCTTGATGTAGACGTGGCCGGTCTTCAGCAGGTCCACCAGTTCCGGGAAGCCCGGCTGGCGCAGACCCTGTGCCGCTTTCAGGCTGCCGAAGTGGTCGATCACCACGGGGACGGGCAGCGCCGCGATCGTTTCGGCGAGGGATTTTATTGTTCCGAGATCGGTATAGATTTGCAGGTTCCACCCGAGATCGGCGACGGCGGCGGCCATGGCCTTCAGGCTGGCGGAGGCCTTGGCGGAATCCTCCGAGCCGAAGGTGGCGAGGTTGAGCCGCAACCCGCGCACGCCGCCGGCATGCAGGGCCTTGAGCGCGCCGGCCTCGGGCTGCGGCCCGACGACGGCGATCCCCCGGGCATGTTCCGGGCCGAGGGCCTTCAGGGCGGCCAGCATGCAGCTGTTGTCGAGCCCGTAGGGGCTGGGATTGATCAGCACCACGCGGTCCATGTGCAGGAGCCGCAGATGCGCGCGCAGATCGTCGATGGTGGCGGTGTCGGGCGTATAGACGCGCTTGGCGGCGAACGGGAAGAGCTTCGGCTCGAAGACATGCACGTGGCAGTCGCAGGCGCCTGCCGGCACCTGGAAATCCACCGGCGAGGGCGTGGGGAATGCGGCCCGGGCCGCGGGAGAGAAAAGAGTCGTGGTCATGATGCTTCCCAGAGCCACCCTTCCAAGAGTGCGGCGTGTAATGGTATTGATTTTTTCCTCCTGCTTCAGGCGCGATCCGGCGCACGGGAATTGTTTTTTAAGTACAAAAGCAACACGGCGAGTTTTATTGTGTAATTATAACTTTTATGTCTTGGGTTGTGCCGTGGTGTTTTTGTATGAACTGCTGCTGGCATATTTCATGTCAAATGCCGGGTTTGTCCAATCGTTAAATTGCCCAAAAGCATAATCTGGGATTATGATTGCTGCCTCCCCGGGGGAGGGGCGTCACCGTGAACCTGCGCCATCTCGAAGTATTCCATGCCGTCATGCGCACGGGATCGGTCACGGCCGCGGCGCATCTGCTGCACATCAGCCAGCCGGCGGTGAGCGCCCTGCTGCGGCACTACGAAGACCAGATGAAGCTCACGCTGTTCGTGCGCCACGGGCCCCGCCTCGTCCCCACGCCGGAAGCCCGGGTGCTCTTTCCCGATGTGGCGGCGATCTTCGAGCGGATGGCCGCGCTGGAACGGCTGGGCCAGGATCTGCGCGGCGGGCGGCAGGGGAGCCTTTCGGTGGCCGCGTGCTTTCCCATGGCCAACGGCATGGTCGCGAAGGTGGTGGCCAATTTTCTCCACACCCGCCCCGGGGTGCGCATCTCGCTCTATTCGGGGGCGTCCCCGGCCATCCTCCAGCAGGTGGCCCATCGCGAGGTGGATCTGGGAATCGCCTATGCCCCGGTGGCCCATCCCGAGATCGCCAGCGAGATCCTGCTCCAGCTGTGCATCGCCTGCGTGATGCCGGCGGACCATCCGCTGGCCGGCGCCAAGGAGATCCGGATCGCCGACCTGAAGAATTATCCGGTCGTCACCTACCTCAACAGCTCGCCCATGCGCTCCTACCTGGAGCAGGCGCTGGCGGAGGCCGGCATCGTGCCGAACATCCGCTGCCAGGTGAGCCTGTCCCTGACCGGCATGGTGCTGGCGCGCGAGGGGGTCGGCGTGGCGCTGGTGGAGCCCTCCCTGCTGTCCTTCCTGGGGCTGCGCGGACTGGTGGCACGTCCTCTTTCGCCGCCCATCGAGGTGACGACGCTTCTGCTGCGCCACCAGTCTGCCCCATGCTCGCAGTTGATGGAGGAGTTCGTCAACGAGCTGCATGGCTTCTGCCAGGGCATGGGCAAGGGCCTGTTTCCGCCCTGACCGGAAGGGCGGGCTTGCGGAAACTCTTGTTTGTTCATATATGCCGCAATTAGCAATAACGGTTAAGGGGTGCGGCCATGGATGTGCTCGGATGGACCCTGGGGCTGGGGGGCGGCGTGCTGATCGGCCTCGCGGCGGTGCTGATGATGGCCGGCAACGGCCGGATCGCCGGAATCTCCGGCATCACCGGCGGCCTGCTGCCCCCGGGGCCAGATTGGTCGTGGCGGGCGGCCTTCGTCGCCGGACTGATGCTGGGGCCCGTTCCGGTGGGCTGGGCGCTCGGGCATTCGCCCATCGGCGCTCCCGCAGTGGGGACGGGGCTGCTGGTGCTGGCCGGGCTGCTGGTGGGCTTCGGCACCGGGCTGGGCAGCGGCTGCACCTCCGGGCACGGGGTGTGCGGATTGGCCCGCCTCTCGCCGCGCTCGGCGGTCGCAACCCTGACCTTCATGGTGTTCGGCGTGCTCGGCACCTTCCTCCTCCGGCATGGGATCGGTTGACATGAAGGCTCTGGTGGCCCTGCTGGCCGGGGCGCTGTTCGGCGCCGGGCTGGCGCTTGGCGGCATGACGGACCCGCGCGTGGTGCTTGGCTTCCTCGATGTTTCGCGCATGGCCGACGGGCAGTGGAACCCCCGCCTCGCCTTCGTGATGGGGGGCGCGCTGGCGGTGACCTTCGTCGGCTACCGGCTGGTCTGGCGGCGCGGGAGGCCGTGGCTGGCAGAGAAGTTTTCCTTGCCGACCAAGACGAAAATCGATCCCCGCCTGCTCGGCGGCGCGGCGCTGTTCGGGGCCGGATGGGGCCTGGCCGGCTATTGCCCCGGCCCCGCTCTCGCCTCGCTGCCGGCCCTCGACGGGGGGCTGGTGCTCTTCCTCGTGGCCATGCTCGCCGGGCTGGCTGCGGCCCGGCGGGTGTAACCGGGCTGTAGCCAAAAGCGGCGGTTCCGGGTTAACGCTCGTTCCAGCCCCATCCTCAGGCGGGCGGGGCGGGAGTCGAGACGCATATGCCGAACAGCTGGTCCCCCGATTCCTGGCGCGATCACCCCATCCGCCAGGCCCCATCCTACCCCGACGCGGACGCTTTGGCCGCCGTCGAGGCGCGCTTGCGCCGATACCCGCCCCTGGTGTTCGCCGGCGAGGCCCGCCGGCTCAAGGAGGGACTCGCCCGCGTCGCCGAGGGACAGGCCATCGTCCTGCAGGGCGGCGACTGCGCCGAGAGCTTCCGCGACTTCACCGCCAACATCATCCGCGACACCTTCCGCGTGCTGCTGCAGATGGCCGTGGTGCTCACCTTCGGCGCCTCGCTGCCGGTGGTGAAGATCGGCCGCCTCGCCGGTCAGCTCGCCAAGCCCCGCTCCTCCGATACCGAGACCCGCGACGGGCTCACCCTGCCCTCCTATCGCGGCGATATCATCAACGGCCCCGAGTTCACCGCCGCCGCCCGCATTCCCGACCCGGGGCGCATGGAGCAGGGCTACTTCCAGGCCGCCGGCACCCTCAATCTGCTGCGCGCCTTCGCCACCGGCGGCTACGCCGACCTCCACCAGGTCCACCGCTGGAACCTCGGCTTCGTCGCCCGCTCGCCGCTCGCCGAGCGCTACCAGGACATCGCCCAGCGCATCGACGAGACCCTCTCGTTCATGAACGCCTGCGGCATCTCCGCCTCCACCAGCCAGGAAATCCGCGAGACCGACTTCTTCACCTCCCATGAGGCCCTGCTGCTGCCCTATGAGCAGGCCCTGACCCGCGTCGATTCCACCACCGGCGACTGGTACGCCTGCTCGGCGCACTTCCTGTGGATCGGCGAGCGCACCCGCCAGCCCGACGGCGCGCATGTCGAGTTCCTGCGCGGGGTGCGCAACCCCATCGGCATCAAGCTCGGCCCCACCACCTCCGCCGACGACCTGCTGCGGCTGATCGAAACGCTCAACCCCGAGAACGAGGCCGGACGACTCTCGCTGATCTCGCGCATGGGGGCGGACAACGTGCTCGACCTGCTGCCTCCCCTGCTGCGGGCCGTCAAGCGCGCGGGATTCCGCGTGGCGTGGATGTGCGACCCCATGCACGGCAACACGATCTCCGCCGGCGGCGGGCTCAAGACACGCTCCTTCGATGCCATTCTCAAGGAGGTGCGCGGCTTCATCGCGGCGCACGCGGCGGAGGGCACCTGGCCCGGGGGCCTCCACGTGGAAATGACGGGACACGAAGTCACCGAATGCATCGGTGGCGCGCATGGATTGACGGTGATGAACCTCAACGAACGCTACGAGACCTTCTGCGACCCACGCCTCAACGCCGAGCAGTCGCTCGAACTGGCCTTCCTGGTGGCCGAGGAACTCAAGGCCCGGCGCACCCAGCCCCTGCGGCCGACCGGAGCATAGGCCATGACCATCACTCCCGATTCCCCCGAGGCCGCCGCCCTCGCCGCCGATATCGCCGCCCGCACCGATTCCTACTTCAACCGCACCCGCGACATCCTCCGCCGCTTCGGCGACCGCGAGGTGACCTACGCCATCTTCCTGCGCCGCCCGGTGATCTCCGCCCCCCGGCTGATGGCCGAATGGCTCGATACCGCCGCCGCCGCCCGCGGCGTGCGCTTCAACTGCGAGATGCGCTACCCCGAGGGCTGCTGGGTCGGCGCCGGCGAGCCGCTGATGTACATCACCGGCAGCTTCATCCAGCTCTCCGACCTCGAGACCCTGCTGCTGCAGAAGATCGGGCCCGCCTGCGTCACCGCCCATAACGCCTACCAGATGTGCCTCGCCCTGCCCGGAGTCGCCTTCCTCGCCATGGACGCCCGCCACTGCGCCGGCGCCGAAATGCAGGACATGATGGCCTACGCCGTCACCGTCGGCTCGCGCGCCGCCCAGGCCGAGGGGGCCAAAGGCTTCGTCGGCGGGGCCTGCGACGGCACCGCCCACTGGTTCGACCGCCCCGGCCAGCCCTCCCACGGGCTCGGCACCATGCCCCATTCGCTGATCGGCTACGCCGGCTCCACCCTGCGCGGCGCCGAAATGTTCCGCGCCACCTTCCCCGACGAGCCCCTCACCGTGCTGGTCGACTACTTCGGCCGCGAGATCTCCGACGGGCTGGAGGTGTGCCGCCACTTCTCCGACCTCGCCGCCTCGGGACAGCTCTCGCTGCGCCTCGATACCCACGGCGGGCGCTTCCTCGAAGGACTCGACCCCGCCGAGAGCTACGCCGTGCTCGAACGCCACGCCCCCGGCGCCATCCGCCGCTATCGCTCCGAGACCGAGTTGCGCTACCTCGTCGGCACCGGCGTTTCCGCCGCCGCCATCTGGCACATGCGCGAGGCCCTCGACGCCGCCGGATTCCCCAAGGTCCACATCATCGTCTCCTCCGGATTCGGGGTGGACAAGTGCCGCGTCATGGCCGACGCCTCGGCCCCCATCGACGCCGTCGGCACCGGCAGCTTCATCCCCGACGCCTGGCACGAGACCTACGCCACCGCCGATATCATCGCCTACGACGGCCAGCCCCTCGTCAAGCTCGGCCGCGAGTTCCTGTTCCGCCGCAAGGGCGAGACTTCGCACCACCCCTAGGTCCGTGGGACGTGCCGACGTTCCGTCGGCCGGGGCGCTGCCCCGTGCCCTGCCGGGCGCTGCCCGGACCCGGCAGGAGCCTTGCTCCTGCACCTATACGTTACGAATACGGAA
>CALNAL010000363.1 GCA_937874445.1 uncultured Acetobacteraceae bacterium
GGTAGAGAGACGGGAGAGGAAGGCCGCTGCATTCATGAAAACATTCCTAGCACAAAAACGAGGCGGAAGGCAAGGGGGAAAGAGGGGCGCCTGGAGGGGGAGTGGCAGCGCGTACATTTTGGGCCCGTGTCTCGGGCCGATTGCTTATGTTTTTATCGATAGTTGTATAAATAATAGACAATTCCTGTCTGGAGCGGCCAAAAAGCCTCCGAGGCAAGCGATTAAATGTTGGACAAAGGGCGGGGGAAAGGATGATCCTGTCCGGCAGAGAGAGGTTGATCTTCTTTCTGCCGTGTGACTGGCGTTTCCTCCCTAAAAACTTGGCCCGCGCTGCCTCAGAGCAGTGCGGGCCTTTTCTTTCTGGCATGGCGGCGCCCCCCATTCTGCCGCCGGGACGGGCAGTGGATCGTCAAGAGCCTGAATCGCACGGGAAAAACGGGGGCCGGAGCGGGGCAGCCCGCGGCGGCCCCACGGAGAGTCTGCAATCCCGGAAAACAAAAATCCCCGCCACGAAGCGGGGATAAATGCCGGCCAATGACCTTGGGATGCCGAGCCCACACAAAGGGTCGTTTTGCTTGCGAAAAGCGACCGCTTCTCGATTTGCTACTCTTATGATCATAATCTCGGAAGATGCCTGGTGCAAGGGGGGATCATGAAGGAGCGTGTGTTCGGTTTCGATGTCGGTACCACATCCATCGGGTTTGCCGTCATCGATGACGTGCCCGATCTGTGGCTGGGCCACATCTGCGGCCTCGGCGTGCGCATCTTTCCCGAGGCCAGGGACCCGAAGGGCATACCGCTGAACCAGCAGCGGCGCGCCAAGAGGATGATGCGGCGCCAGCTCCGGCGCCGGCGGCTGCGCCGCAGGGCCCTGAACGAGACCCTGGCGGCGGCGGGGCTCCTGCCCGCATTCGACCGGAACGCAGACTCCGAATGGGCCGCCGTGATGCGAGGCGACCCCTACGCCCTGCGCGCCCGCGGCCTGGCGGAGCCGCTGCAGGCCTTCGAGCTGGGACGCGCCCTCTACCATCTGGCCAAGCGGCGCCAGTTCAAAACCCGCGACGCGGCTGACTCGGAGGCCGATGGCGGAGACGACGAGGAAACGGCAACGGATCGCCAATCCACCCTGGCCGCCCTCAGGCGCGAGCGCACGACGCTGGGCGCCTGGCTGGCCGGCAAGGACGCCGATGCCAGGAAAGGCCATCCGCCGACCGAACGGCGGCGGGGCATCCACGCCGAGCGGGAAACGATCGCGCGCGAGTTCGAGGCGCTGTGGACACGGCAGGCCGCCAGCCATGCCAGGCTGCAGGACGATTCCTTCAAGGCGGCGGTGCGGGAGATGATTTTTTTCCAGCGGCCGGTGTTCTGGCGGACGAACACTCTCGGGCACTGCCGGTTCATGCCCGACGAACCGCTTTGCCCCAAGGGGGCCTGGCTTTCCCAGCAGCGGCGGATGCTGGAAAAATTGAACAACCTCGCGCTGGCGGGCGGCAACCAGAGGCCGCTCGACGCGGAGGAGCGCGACGCCATCCGGGCCAGGTTGCAGACACAGGCCTTCATGAGCTGGGCGGGGGTACGGAGCGCCCTCAAGCCCCTGTACGCGGCGAGGGGGCAGAAGGGGCTCGAGAAGGAGCTGCGTTTCAATCTGGATCTGGGAGGCGACAGAGGCCTGCCGGGCAATGCCGTCGAGGCGAAGCTGGCGGATATTTTCGGCGCCGACTGGCCCGCCCATCCGCACAAGCAGGCCATCCGGGACGCCGCCCAGGCCCGGCTTGGCGGCGCCGACTATGCCCGCACCCCCGACGGGGCGCGGGTGGTCATTCTCTCCGCGGCGGAACGCCTACAGCGGCGGGCCGAGGCGGCGCGCAGCTTCGTGGCCGATTTCGGCGTGACCTCCGCGCAGGCGACGGCGCTTCAGGACCTCGCCTTTCCCGCCGGCTGGGAGCCGTTTTCCGCGGCCGCCTTGCGCCTGTTTCTCCCCCGGCTGGAGGCCGGCAGCCGCATGGGGGAGCTTCTCAACGGACCGGGCGAGGAAGCGTGGCGCGACGCGACATTCCCCGATCGGGAGCGGCCGAGCGGGGAGATCCACGACCTTCTGCCCAGCCCGAAACAGAAGGAGGAGCAGGCGCGGATCAGGGGGCTGCGCAACCCCACGGTGGTCAGGGTCCAGAACGAACTGCGAAAGGTGGTCAACAATCTCATCCGGGTCTACGGCAAACCGGACCGCATACGAATCGAGCTGGCCCGCACGGTGGGGAAATCGCTGCGGGAACGCGACGAGGACCTGGCCCGGAACCGGAAGCACGAGGCGGAACGCAGGAAGGCGCGAGACGACCTGGAGGCGCAGGGGATCGCGGAGCCTTCCCGCGACGACATCGAGCGCTGGCGGTTGTGGAAGGAATGCGGCGCCATCGATCCGTATTCCGGCCAGCATATCTGCTTCGACGACCTCTTCCGCAACAACCTCTTCCAGGTCGAGCACATCTGGCCGCGCTCGAAGTCGCTCGACGACAGCTTCGCCAACAAGACGCTGTGCCACCGCGACTGGAACGTGCGCAAGAACAACCGCCAACCCTACGAGGCCTTCGGCCATACGGAGGAATGGACGGCCATGACCGGGCGGATGTGGCGCAACGTGCTCGACAAGCGGATGCCCAAGGGCAAGGCCCTGCGCTTCTGCCGGGAGGCCGCGCTGCCGGACGATTTCGCCAGCAGGCAGCTCAACGACACCGGCTATGCCGCGCGGCAGGCCGTCGAATTCCTGAAGCTGTTGTGGCCGGACCGGGGGAGCGAGGCCCCCGTGACGGTGCAGGCCGTGTCCGGACGCGTCACGGCCCGTCTGCGCCGGCTGTGGCAGCTCAACAACATCCTTTCCCCGGAGGGCGAGAAGAACCGGCGCGACCACCGGCACCACGCGGTCGATGCGCTGGTGGTCGCCTGCACGCACCCCGGCATGTCGCAGGCGCTTTCCCGTTTCTGGCAGGAGAAGGAAAACGCGGCCGTCCCGCGGCCCTCCCTGCCGCCGCCCTGGCCGAGCATCCGGGGCGATGCCGATGCCGCCGTCGCCGGCATCGTGGTTTCGCACCGGGTGCGCAAGAAGGTCTCCGGGCCGCTGCACGAGGACACGACCTACGGGGATACCGGGGAAGACGCGGAGACCGCCAGAGGCAGCTTCCTCGTGTTGGTGAAACGCAAGAAGGTCGAGGCGCTTTCCAGGAGGGAGCTGGACACCATCCGGGACGGGAAGGTCCGCGAGATCGTCACGCAATGGGTGGCCGCCCACGGGGGCGACCCCAAGAAGGCCTTCGCGACCTACCCGCGCCTGGGTGAGGACGGACCGGAGATCCGCACGGCCCGGCTGACGGTCAAGCGGCAGCGCAAGGTCGTGGCCCCGGTGGCCACCGGCTATGCCGACCTCGGGGCCAACCACCACATCGCCATCTACCGGATGGCGGACGGCAAGACGGAATTCGAGGTCGTCAGCCTGTACGAGGCGGCCCGCCGCCTGCAGCGGCACGAGCCGGTGGTGCGACGGGAACGGGGCGACGGGGGGAGCTTCGTGATGTCGCTGGCGGCGGGGGAGGCGGTGAAATTCCCGCAGGATGGGTCCGTCTGGATCGTCCAGGGGGTGTGGGCAAACGGCCCGATCGTTCTGGAGCGGGCCAATGACGCGGCGCATGCGACGACGGTGCGCCCCAATGCCGCCTCCCTCCTGAAGCAGGGGGCGCAGAAAGTGTCGGTCGATCCCATCGGGCGGGTGCGTCCCGCGCAGGACTGAGGGGAGAGGCATGCTGCGCAAGACGATCGAAATCGCGACACCGGGGACGCGGCTTTCCGTGGCCCACGGCCAACTGGTCATCGAGCGGCGCGAGCTGGCCGCCGGGCTGGCCAGGGCCTCGGTGCCGATCGAAGACCTGGGGGTCGTCGTGGTGGACGATGTCCGGGCCAGCTACACCCAGGCGGTGTTCCTGGAACTCCTGGAGGCCGGGGCGACTCTCCTGGTGACGGGGCGGGACCATCTGCCGGCCGGGATGATGCTGCCGCTCGACGCGCACCACGCGCAGACGGAGCGGCAGCTGGCGCAGATCGGCGCGAGTGCGCCGACCCGGAAACGGATCTGGCAGGCGTTGATCCGCACCAAGATCGCGCAACAGGGAGTGGTTCTGCGCCACTTCACCGGGGCGGATGGCGGGCTGGGCCCGATGGCACGGCGAGTCCGTTCGGGAGACCCCGACAACCTGGAGGCGCAGGCCGCCCAGCGCTACTGGCCGCGCCTGTTCGGCCCCGACTTTCGCCGGGAGAGGGGCGCGGAGGGCCTCAACGCCCTGCTCAACTACGGCTATGCCGTCGTGCGGGCGGCCGTGGCCAGGGCGGTGGTTGCCGCGGGACTGATCCCCGCGCTGGGGGTGTTCCACAAGAATCGCGGCAATCCGTTCTGCCTCGCGGACGACCTGCTCGAGCCCTACCGGCCGTTCGTCGACTGGCGGGTCCGCCTGCTGCGCGACGAGGGGCCGGGGGCGCCGCCTTCCCTGGAGAACCGTCCGACGCGGGCGGCCCTGCTGTCGCTGTTCAACGAGACGGTGATGGTGGAAGGGCGCCGGCTGCCGCTTCTGCTGGCCATCCAGTCCGGAGCCGTTTCGTTGTGCCGGGCGTTGACGGGGGGCGGGAAAAACCTGGCCCTGCCAGAGGGACTCCCGATGGCAGCCCCGCCCGAGGACGAGGAAGAGGGATAGTGGCACACGCCCGGCCGGTGCCGGAGCTTCCGTGGGGGTGGCGCTCGATGTGGGTGATCGCCATGTTCGACCTGCCGACGGCCACGGCGCAGGACCGGCGGGCCTATACCCGGTTCCGCAAGAGCCTGATCGAGGATGGATTCAGCCGGATGCAGTATTCGGTCTACATCCGGCACTGCGCCTCGATCGAGAACGCCGAGGTCCATGCCAAACGGATGGGGGACAAGGTGCCGGCCGCCGGGGAGGTCTCGTTCATGGCCATCACGGACCGGCAGTTCGCGCGCATCGCGGTCTATGTCGGGAAAAAACGGCAGGTCCTGCCGCCGGCGCCTTCCCAGCTGGAGCTATTCTAGCTCCGGCCGGGAAGGAAAAATCAAGTCGATTCAAGGTTCTATGCGCAGGCTAAGTGTAGCAAATCGAGATGCGGTCGCAATCCGCAGCGCGCGCCGCGCAGGACCAGCTCGCGTGCCTAGTGTAGCAAATCGAGATGCGGTCGCAATCCGCAGCCCACATCCATAACAGAACAGCGAAGGAGGTAGTGTAGCAAATCGAGATGCGGTCGCAATCCGCAGCTGAGTTCAGCGGCGCTGTAAATACGACGGCAGTGTAGCAAATCGAGATGCGGTCGCAATCCGCAGCGGAAAGCCTTCCGGATAGAGAATGGACCAGAGTGTAGCAAATCGAGATGCGGTCGCAATCCGCAGCTAATTATGCCGATGGATCGTCACGGTGGCCAGTGTAGCAAATCGAGATGCGGTCGCAATCCGCAGCGGCGGGGAAAGCCCACAAAGAACGGCTGATAGTGTAGCAAATCGAGATGCGGTCGCAATCCGCAGCAAAGCCAATGAGAGGGCAGCATGCATTCCCAGTGTAGCAAATCGAGATGCGGTCGCAATCCGCAGCGG
>CALNAL010000364.1 GCA_937874445.1 uncultured Acetobacteraceae bacterium
CCGTCTTCATGGGCGCCAACAGCTACATCGGCAACGCCCCCAACTTCATGGTCAAGTCCATGGCCGAAAGCGCCGGCGTCCGCATGCCTTCCTTCTTCGGCTACATGGCCTGGTCCGTCTCCATCCTCATCCCCCTCTTCCTCCTCCTCTCTTTCCTCTTCTTCTGAGAGCCTCCCGGGCGACACCAGGAGCCAGCCCGGAAAAGCCGCCTGTCGCCTGGAGGATCGCCGTGCTCGGCAAGGCGATCCCCCACCAGGTGGCCGAGGAAAGTCCCGTCGCATCGGCAGCGATCCGCCTGCGACCGCGCACGTCCTCGGGCTGCGCCAACGGCGCGGCCCGCCCGCTCGCGATCACACATCAGGGCGATATCGTGGAGGGTCCGGAACAGAAAGCGCCGCATCACCCGGCGGAGCTCCCAGCAGACCGTCTGCCTGGGACCGAAATGGATCGGCAGCATCCCGCGCGGACCAGATAGCGCCTGGTCTGGCGGGCAATTTTGGCCATCCGGCCATGGCAAGCCCCGCTCCCATTTTTCAAACAGGCTTTCAGGGGGTAGTTCATCAACCCAAGCCTGCGGCTATTCACCATTGGCGAATATTGTAGGACATTCGCCCGACCAATCGCTCGAAGACATATCGGGCCATGTGCATCTGGAAAAACTCAAACGGCAACCGGCATTCCGCTGCACTGAACGTCAGCTTCCGGAATTTTCCGATTGGCCGCGCGGCGCTAGCCCTGGGGCGGCGCTAGCCCTGGGTCGGAACCGGAGGTTCCGGCATCCTTCAACAAACTTGCTCCGGGAGTCGCCCTCCCAGCTATCCTTCCAGCTTCTCGCGCGCCTCTGTGGCCAGGGCGTCCACCCGCTCGTTCTCGGGGTTGCCGGCGTGGCCGCGCACCCAGCGCCAGTCCACCTGATGGGGCTTTTCCGCCGCCAGCAGGCGTTTCCAGAGGTCCATGTTGGCCACCGGGTCGCCCGCCGCGTTGCGCCAGTTGCGCCGCACCCAGCCGGTGTGCCAGCGGGTGATGCCGTTGCGCACGTATTGGCTGTCGGTGTGCAGCGCCACGCGACAGGGCCGTGTCAGGGCCTCCAGCGCCATGGCCGCCGCGGTCAGCTCCATGCGGTTGTTGGTGGTGGCGGCCTCGCCCCCGGTCAGCTCGCGCTCGTGCCCGCCGCTGCGCAGCAGGGCCGCCCAGCCTCCCGGTCCGGGATTGGGCTTGCACCCCCCGTCTGTCCAGATCTCCACCTCGGGGGCCGCGTCGTCCATAACCAACTCACTCCCGGCGCGCAGCGCCCTGACTCCCAGCCGTCCCGCCACGGGAGACTCCGCTCCCGCCGCCGGCACGACGCCCAAACGAACAAAAGTCCTTTTGCTTCTTTTCCTTCAGGAAAAGAAGACCTTGCCTTCGCCTACGCCTTCGCCCCCGGTCGCCCTCAGAGCCCGTAGGCGCCGGGCGAGCCGGCCTGGAGGTGGAAGCGCAGGCGGTGGACGTATTCCATCGGGTCCTTGCGGGTCACCAGGGCGCCGGGCGGGGTATGGATCCAGTCGTAGAGGCGGGTGAGGGCGAAACGCAGGGCGGCCCCCTGGCAGAGCACGGGCAGGGCGTCGCGCTCGGCGGGCGAGAGCGGGCGGACGGCCTCGTAGGCGCGGCACATGGCGCGCGCGCGCGTGACGTTGAACTCGAAGTCGGGCTCGAAGCACCAGGCGTTGAGGCACACGGCGAGGTCGTAGGCGAGCAGGTCGGTGGCGGCGAAGTAGAAGTCGATCAGCCCGGAGACCTTGCCGTCGAGGAAGAACACGTTGTCGGGGAAGAGGTCGGCGTGGATGTGCCCGCGCGGCAGGTCGTGGGGCCAGGCGGCGAGGATGCGCGTCTGGGCGGCGTCCAGCTCGGCCGCCAGCCCGGGGGCGACGGAATTGGCATCGGGGCGGCAGCGCTCCATCAGCGGCGGCCAGCCGGAAGGGTCGAGGGCGTTGTGGCGGGTGGGGGCGTAGCCGGCGCCGGCGAGGTGGAAGCGCGCCAGGGCGTTGCCGAGCGGGGCGCAGTGTTCGGTGCGCACCACGCGCGGCCACACGCCGGGCAGGAAGGTGGTGATCGCCGCCGGCCGCCGGCAGAGGGTGCGCAGCGCCTGTCCGTCGCGCCCGGCCACCGGACGCGGGCAGGTGATCCCGTGGGCGGCGAGGTGCTCCATCAGCCCGAGGAACCACGGCAGGTCGGCCGGATCGACGCGCTTCTCGTAGAGGGTGAGGATGAAGTCGCCCGTCGTGGTGCGCAGCTGGAAGTTGGAGTTCTCCACCCCCTCGGCGATGCCGCGGAAGGCGACCAGCCCGCCGATGGGATACTCCTCGAGGAAGGCGGCCAGCGCCTCGTCGGTGACTTCGGTATAAACGGCCATGGAAACGACCCGGCAATGAAAGCGGCGGACGTGAGCGCGATGACGCTCGGCGGAATCGTCAGAAGCCTGAATCGCGCACGGAAACAAGGTGCTGGCGCGGGAGGCGCACGCCGGCGCGAACGCTTCGCGCTCTAGCTCACGCGAGCGGGGGAGGCAACCGGAACACGACATCCTCCTCCACCACGCGCCGCTCGCGCACCTCCAGGCGGTAGTGGTTGCGCAGCTTCTTGAGCAGCTCCTCGACCAGGCTTTCGGGCGCGGAGGCCCCGGCGGAGATGCCGAGCACCCGCACCCCCTCCAGCACCGACCAGTCGAGCGCGGCGGGGGTGGGCAGCAGGATGGCGCGCTGGGCGCCGCTGCGCTCGGCCACCTCGCGCAGGCGCTGGGAGTTGGAGGAGTTGGGGCTGCCGATCACCACCATCAGGTCGGCCTCGCGGGCGATGGCCTTCACCGCCGCCTGGCGGTTGGTGGTGGCGTAGCAGATGTCCTCGCGCTTGGGCCCGGAGATGCGCGGGAAGCGCCGGCGCAGGATGGCGACGATATCGGCGGTGTCGTCCACCGAGAGGGTGGTCTGGGTGATGAAGGCGAGGTCGCCGGCGGGCGGCACCACCGCCTCGGCCTCGGTGGCATCCTGCACCAGGGTCATCTGGCCGGGGGGCAGCTGGCCCATGGTGCCCACCACCTCGGGGTGGCCGGCGTGGCCGATCATCAGGATGTGCCGGCCGGCGGCGAAGTGGCGCTCGGCCTCGCGGTGGACCTTGGAGACCAGCGGGCAGGTGGCGTCGAGCCAGTCGAGGCCGCGGTTCTGGGCCTGCTCGGGCACCACCTTGGGCACGCCGTGGGCGGAAAACACCACATGCGCGCCGTCGGGCACGGCGTCGAGCTCGTCGACGAACACCGCGCCCTGGGCCTCCAGGTTCTCCACCACGGTGCGGTTGTGGACGATCTCGTGGCGCACGTAGACCGGCGCGCCGTAGCGGCGCAGCGCCTCCTCGACGACGCGGATGGCGCGGTCCACGCCGGCGCAGAAGCCGCGCGGGGCGGCCAGGAGTACGGTCAGCAGGGGCAGGGCGGAGGTTTCGGAACTCATCGGAGGGCGGGCTCGATCCGGTCTGTTGTCGGGGACGCGGCAAGGGGCCAGTATGGGCGTCTCCGCCCGATCGGACAAATCGGGCGCTCGGCCTGCCCGGTCATATCGGAGTGACGGATGTCTGCTGCTGCCCCCTCCCCTGTTGCCTCCTCGCGCCTCCGCGCCGTCGCCCCGCTGCTGGCCGTCGCGACCGGCCTGGCCCTGGCGGGCTGTGCCGACCCCAACACCTTCGCCCCCGCCTGCCCCGGCCTGCGGCTGCTGCCCGAGGGCGCCGACCTCACCCGCTTCAACGGCAACGGGCGCGACCTCACCGACCTGGTCTTCCAGGCCCGACTCGACGGCGTGCCGCCCTCCACCGGCTCCTGCAAATGGGTCGACAAGACCCACACCCGCGTTGCCGTGACCATGCAGGTGGCCATGACCGCGATGCGCGGCCCGGCGATGGCGGGGCGCAGCTCGATGCTGCCCTACTTCGTCGCGGTGGGCGAGGGCCCCGGCGGCCACCAGATCCTCGACCGGCAGGAATACGCGACGAAAATCACCTTCCCCGACAATGTCGATCGCACCTCGGTCGTCAGCGCCCCGCTGACCCTCCAGCTGCCGGTCTCGCGCGAGAAATCGGCGGCGGCCTACACCGTCTGGGTCAGCCTGCAGCTCACTCCCGACGAATTGACCTACAACCGCACCCACGCCCGCCCCGGCAACTAGGGTCAGGAAGCCCTTCTTTTTTCCCTTCCGGAACAAGAAGCAAAAAGGGCTTCCCCCCTCGGCACCGCATCCGCCCCCGGCGCGGAGCCCTTAACGGAGAGAGCTTTCTGGGTTCTTCTTTCGCGAAAGAAGAACACCTTGAGCCTTCTCCGGCTTGAAGAACCGCGCCGGAGAGGGCATGGTGCGCGCCTCGACAGGTTCCGTGCGGGAGAGCACTTCCCCCGCGGAGGTCGCCGAAGGCGCAACCGGCCCCCGGAAACGCTCAGGCAACAAGGACCGCACGGAAGGCCAAGCCTCTGGAAAGCCGCCCCGGACCGTCCGGGGCGCACCGAAGGAGTAAGGCGGAATTCCCGCCGAATCTCTCAGGTTCCGCGACAGAGGGGGGTCGTCGCGTCGGGTGCGGACCTCCGCCCCGGCGCCGCCTTCGGCATGGGGCCGGGGGGCGACCTGCGCGCGGAGTCGGTCTTGACCGAACACGAATCCATCGGAGCTTCTCCGACCCTCAAGCACACCCCTCTCGATGCGCTGCACCGCGACCTCGGCGCGCGCATGGTGCCCTTCGCCGGCTGGGAGATGCCGGTGCAATACCCCGCCGGCGTGCTCGCCGAGCACAACCACTGCCGCGCGCTGAACGGCGCGGCGCTGTTCGACGTCTCGCACATGGGCCAGGCGATGCTGCGCGGCCCGGCCGGAGCGGGCGCGCTGGAAAGCCTCTCCACCGCCGACTGGAGCGGGCTGAAGCAGGGCCGCCAGCGCTACGGCCTGCTCACCAACGACAAGGGCGGCATCATCGACGACTTCATGGTCTCGCGCCTCGGCCCGGATCAGCTGTTCGTGGTGGTCAACGCCGCCCGCGCCGACGTCGATCTGCCCCACATCGCCTCCGCCCTGCCCGCCGGCACCACGCTGGAGCGCCTCTACGAGCGCGCCCTGCTGGCCGTCCAGGGCCCCGGCGCCGCGGCGGTGATGACGCGCCTCGCCCCGGCGGCGGCGGCCCTGCCCTTCATGGGCGTGGCGGAAACCCCGGTTGCCGGTTTCGCCTGCATCGTCTCGCGCTCGGGCTACACCGGCGAGGACGGCTTCGAGATCTCCTGCCGCGCCGCCGACGCGGTGGCCCTGGCGCAGCGCCTGCTCGCCGAGCCCGCGGTCAAGCCGGCCGGCCTGGGCGCGCGAGACAGCCTGCGCCTGGAGGCCGGGCTCTGCCTCTACGGCAACGACATCGACGAGACCACCACCCCGGTGGAGGCCGACCTGGTGTGGGCCATCTCCAAGCGCCGCCGCGCCACGCTCGACTTTCCCGGCGGGGCGATCGTGCGCGCCCAGATGGAAGGGGGCACGGCCCGCAAGCGCGTCGGCATCCTCCCCGAGGGCCGGGCGCCGGCGCGTGCCCACACCGAAATCCGCGACGCGTCCGGCAC
>CALNAL010000365.1 GCA_937874445.1 uncultured Acetobacteraceae bacterium
ACAGCATCCCTCCCGAATTTGCCGACAAGTGCGAGGAGCCGCCGGCCTTCATTCCGCCGGGCGTCCGCCCGCCGGCGCCCTACTACTACACCACCCCCTCCTCCTGACTTTCCCATCCTGATTGGCGGCAACCGCAGAGAATCCCGTGCGCAATCCGTTCCGCAAAAAAAAGGCCGTCGCCGTCCCCGAGGCCGCCGCCACGCCGGCCCCCACGCCCGAGGTCACGGAGGACCCCATCAACGACAAGCCCATGCCGCTGATGGACCACCTGCTCGAGCTGCGGCGGCGACTGATGTGGACGCTCGCCTCGTTCCTGGTGGCGTTCCTCGTCTGCTACTATTTCTCCTCGTACATCTACGCCTTCCTCTCCGAGCCGCTCGCCGTGGTCGAGCACCGCCTCGGCGGCTCGCAACGGATGATCTACACCTCGCTCACCGAAGGCTTCTTCACCTACCTCAAGGTGTCGATGTTCGGCGCGGCCTTCATCTCCTTCCCCATCGCCGCCACGCAGCTCTGGCTGTTCGTGGCCCCCGGGCTCTACCGCAGCGAGAAGCGCGCCCTCGCCCCCTTCCTGATCGCCTCGCCGGTCCTGTTCGTGATGGGCGCCGCGCTGGCCTACTACGTGATCTTCCCGGTGGCCTGGACCTTCTTCCTCGGCTTCCAGCAGGGCCAGGGACACGGCGGACTGCCCATCGAGCTGGAGGCGCGCGTCTCCGAATACCTCGACCTGGTGATGAAGCTGATCTTCGCCTTCGGCATCACCTTCCAGCTGCCGGTGGCGCTGAGCCTGCTCGCCAAGGTGGGAATCGTCACCTCCAGCGGGCTGCGGCACTACCGGCGCTACGCGATGGTCGGCATGTTCGTGGTGGCCGCCATCCTGGCCCCGCCCGACGTGTTCACCCAGTGCGGACTGGCGCTCCCGCTGATCGCGCTCTACGAACTCTCCATCGTCGCCGCCAAGATGGTGGAACCCAAGCCTGTGGAACCCTGAGCGATGCAAGATATCCGCGTAGTCCGTCTCGATCCTGCGGCCTTCGATGCCGCCATGGCCCGGCGTGGCGTGAAGCCGGTCGCGGCCTCGCTGATGGAGCGCGACGCCGCCCGCCGCGCCGCCCAGACCGCGCTGCAGGAGCACCAGAGCCGGCGCAACGCCCTCGCCCGCGAGATCGGCCAGGGCAAGCGCTCCGGCGCCGACACCGCCCCCCAGGAGGCCGAGGCCACCACCCTGCGCGACGAGATGGCCACGCTGGAAACCCAGGTCGCCGAACTCGACGCCTCCCTGAAGGCCACCCTCGAAAGCCTGCCCAACATCGCCGACCCCGACGTGCCCGACGGGCCGGACGAGAGCACCAACGTCGTGGTCAAGGAATGGGGCACGCCGCGCGTCTTCGGCTTCAAGCCGCTCGAGCATTTCGAGCTGGGCGAGAAGCTGGGGATGATGGACTTCACCACCGCCGCCAAGCTCGCCGGCGCGCGCTACACCCTCCTGCGTGGGCCGCTCGCCCGGCTGGAACGCGCGCTCGGGCAGTTCATGCTCGACCTGCACACCACCGAGCACGGCTACACCGAGACCATCGTGCCCTCGCTGGTCAACGCGGCGACGATGTACGGCACCTCCCAGCTGCCCAAGTTCGAGGAGGACCTCTTCAAGACCACCGACGGGCGCTACCTCATCCCCACCGCCGAGGTGCCGCTCACCAACACCGTCTCCGGCGAGATCGTGCCCGAGGCGCAACTGCCCATCCGCATCACCGCGCTGACCGAGTGCTACCGCTCCGAGGCCGGCTCGGCCGGGCGCGACACCCGCGGCTACCTGCGCCAGCACCAGTTCCGCAAGGTCGAGCTGGTCTCCATCACCACCCCCGCCACCTCCGAGGCCGAGCACGAGCGCATGACCCATTGCGCCGAGACCGTGCTGGAGCGGCTCGGCCTGCCCTACCATCGCGTGATGCTCAGCGCCGGTGACGCCGGCTTCTCCTCGGCCAAGACCTTCGACCTCGAGGTCTGGCTGCCCGGACAGGACCGCTACCGCGAGATCTCCTCCTGCTCCAACTGCCGCGCCTTCCAGGCCCGGCGGATGAACGCCCGCTTCCGTGCCGGCGAGGGCAAGAAGGTGGATTTCGTCAACACGCTCAACGGCTCCGGCGTCGCCGTGGGCCGCGCGCTGATCGCGGTGATGGAGAACTACCAGAACGAGGACGGCTCCATCACCATCCCCGAGGCCGTCCGGCCCTACATGGGCGGGCTCGAAAAGATCGGCTGATGGCTGCCCCCCACCGGATCGACCCCCACCGGATCGATCCTGAACGGGACGTCCTGCTGGCGGTCGATGTCCAGCCCGATTTCATGCCCGGCGGCGCCCTCGCGGTGGCCGGGGGCGAGGGCGTGGTGGCGCCGATCAACCGACTGCTCGCCGGCCCCTTCCGCCACGCCGTGGCCACCCAGGACTGGCACCCCGCCGGGCACGTCTCCTTCGCCTCGGCGCACCCGGGGCACGCGCCCTTCACCACGCTCGATCTCGACGGGCTGGCCCAAACCCTCTGGCCCGACCACTGCGTGCAGGGCACCCCCGGCGCCGCGCTGCACCCCGCGCTCGACCAGCGGCGCATCGAACTCGTCGTGCGCAAGGGATTCCGCCCCGGGCTCGATTCCTACTCGGCCTTCCGCGAGAACGACCGCGCCACCACCACCGGCCTGGCTGGCTGGCTGCGGGTGCGCGGCTTCACGCGGGTGTTCCTCGCCGGGCTCGCCACCGACTACTGCGTGGCCTGGTCGGCCGAGGACGCCCGCCACGCCGGCTTCGCGGCCGTGCTCGTCGAGGACGCCTGCCGCGCCATCGACCTCGACGGCTCCCTCGCCGCCGCCC
>CALNAL010000366.1 GCA_937874445.1 uncultured Acetobacteraceae bacterium
GTTCCGGCCGCCCTGCTGGTGGCGGCGCTGTTCCTGGCGCTGGGCTGGTGGCTGGCGGTGGGGCTGATGGGGCTGCGTCCGGCCAGTGTCAGCCTGTTCGATGCCGGCAAGGTGCAGGCGGAATTGCGGGCCCAGCGCGACCAGAACGCGGCCCTCGAGCGCGAGATCGAGGCGCGGCGACGTGCGCTGGAGGGGGATGTCTGCCGGGCCGATCCGGCGCAGCTGCCCAGCCTGGGGCCCGACCATGCCGCCGCCCCGCCGGCGGATGCGGTGCCGCCTCCTCCGGGGGCCGCGCCGTTCCAGGGCAATCTGGCCGACCTCCTCAAGCAGGCGACGGTGATGGTGCTGGTGCCCGGCGAGGGCGGGTTGGAGTCCGGCTCCGGGTTTTTCGTCGCCCCCGACCTGATCGTCACCAATCACCACGTGATCGCCGAATCCCGGGGCGGCAAGATCTACGTGGCCAACGAGAAGCTCGGCCATTGGGTCGCGGTCTCGGTGGTGGCTGCGACCCCGCAGACGGCCGAGGAGGGAAAGCTTGATCTCGCCCTGCTGCGCCTGCCTGCCGCGGCCCAGGTCCAGCCGCTTGCCCTGACCCCGACGGTGGCCCAGCTCGACCCGGTGATTGCCGCCGGCTACCCCGGGCTGACCCTGCAGAGCGATGCCGCTTTCCGGAGAATGGTCGACGCGGGGGATGCCTCCCAGATTCCCGGGGTCATCATGACCGACGGAAAGATCAGCGCGATCCAGAACGCCGCGGGGCTGGCGATCCTGCCGCACAGCGCGGCGCTGTCGGGTGGCAGCTCGGGAGGGCCGCTGGTGGATGCCTGCGGCCGGGTGGTGGGAGTGAACACCTTCATCGTTGCCGACGCCCAGCAGGCCGCCCACGTCAACTATGCCCAGAAGATCGATGCGGTCGTCGCCTTTCTCGGACAGCACGGCGGGCAGCCGACGGTCGTGACCGGGCGCTGCCAACCGGCTGGTTCGGCGCCTGCTGGTTCGGCCCCGGCAGCTCCGGCCCCGGCCGCTCCGGCGGGAGGCGCGCCGGCCGCTTCCCCGTCGCCGGCCCCCGCCGCGCCGCATTCGGCCCCCTGAGGAGGCTTCTGCGGTCATGCCAAATACCCGCATCGCCACCACGCGTGCGCGCGACTTCCAGCCGCTCGGAGCGACCGGTCAACCGGTGGTGGCGGTCTGGGGGGCGCTGGTCGGGCTGTTGTCGCAGCGCCTTTCCGCCGAACATGCCGCGCTGCTGGCCGAACCGGTGGTCAACCCGTCCCGGGGGGAGACCGACTGGTACAGCGACTACGAGGGCCCGGCGGTCGCGCTGTCCGATCTGCCCGATCCCGCCCGCGCGGCGGCCCGTGCCGAACTCGCGCGCCTCTGCGACGACATTGTCGCCCTGGCGCAGAATTTGCGGGCTTCCCGCAAGGACGACGAGCGGCTGCTGGGTGCGATGCTCGACCTGGCCGTCCAGGTGCCGGACGAGAGTGCCGTCCTGGTGCAGGAGGGGCATCCTGTCCTGACGGCCTGGGGGCACGTCCGCACCGGGCCCGGGGCCGCGCCGGTGGTGCTGACCGGCGCGCGTCACCCGGTGCTGCCGCCGCTGGCCCTCCGTCCCCCCCCGGGTGCTGGCCGGCGGGCGCTGCGGCGGCGCGGGGGGCGGGGGCGATGGGCCTGGGCGGACCCGCCGCGGCCGGCGGGGCGTACAGGGCATGCGAGACCGCCGCGTGGGGCGGCGACGTCTTCTCGCCGAGCTCGTAGGGCTGCACCGTGAGCGAGGAGCACAGTGCCCCGCCCCGGCGCAAGGGCAGCAGCAGCCCGC
>CALNAL010000367.1 GCA_937874445.1 uncultured Acetobacteraceae bacterium
CCGCCTGCTCGCCGCACTCCCCCCCGCTCTGCTGGCCCCCGCCTGCCTCCCCATGACGGCGCTGGCCGCGGGGTCGGTGGCGCACCGGCTGACGGTGCTGCATCTCAACGACTTCCACGCCCACCACGAACCGGCCGACGCCTCCGCCACCACCTGCGGGGGCGGACAGGCGGGCTGCTTCGGCGGCGCGGCGCGGCTGGCCACGGCGGTGGCCCGCGAGCGCGCCGCCGCGAGCGCCGCCGGGCGGGCGGTGGTGCTGGTGGACGCCGGCGACCAGTTCCAGGGCAGCCTGTTCTTCACCGCCTTCAAGGGCGAGGTGGAGCGCGCGGTGATGCACGCCATCGGCACCGAGGCGATGGCGGTGGGCAACCACGAGTTCGACAACGGGCCGGCGGGGCTGCGCGACTTCGTGCGCCCGGCGCGCTTCGCGGTGCTGGCGTGCAACATCGGCTTCGACGACGCGGAGCTGGCCGGGCGCGTCCGGTCCGGCGTGGTGGTGAAGAAGGGCGGCCTGCGCCTCGGGCTGATCGGCCTGACCACGCCGGAGACCGCCAACATCTCCTCGCCCGGCCCCGGCGTGCGCTTCGCCGAGCCTGCCGCCGCCGCGGCCGGGGCGGCGGCGCGGCTGCGCGCGGCGGGCGCGGAGGTGGTGCTGGCGCTCTCGCACCTCGGCTGGGCCGCCGACCGCGCCCTGGCCGGGCAGGTCGCCGGGGTGGACGGATTCATCGGCGGACATTCCCACACGCTGCTTTCCGACGGCGAGCCGGGCGCCGCCGGTCCGGCCCATGCCGTCTTTTCCGGCCCGGCCGGGCGCGCGGTGGTGGTGCAGGCCGCGGCCTACGGACGCTATCTCGGGCGGCTCGACCTCGACATCGCCGCCGACGGCACGCTGCTGGCCTACGGCGGAGACTGCCGCCACATCGGGCTGGACCTGCCCGAGGACCCCGCGGTGGCGGCGCTCGTCGCGGGCTACGCCGCCCGGCTCGGCACCGTGCGTGCCCGGCGCGTGGGGCACCTCGCCGCCGAACTCTCCAACGTGACCTGCCGGGTGACGGAATGCGCGCTGGGCGACCTCGTCGCCGACGCCATGCTGGCCGCCGCCCCCGGCGCGGAGGTGGCGCTCGTCAACGGCGGAGGACTGCGCGCCGGGCTGCCGGCCGGGGAGGTCACGCTCGGGCAGGTGCTCGCCGTGCTGCCCTTCGGCAACACGCTCGCCACCTTCGAGCTGACCGGCGCCGACCTGCGCGCCGCCCTCGCGCACGGGCTCGAACGGGCCGGCCAGGGCGGTTTCCCCCAGGTCGCGGGGGTGCACCTCGCCTGGAATCCGCTGGCCGCCGGCGATGCGCGGCTGGTCTCGCTGTCCGTGCGCCAGGCCGACGGCACCCTCGCGCCGCTCGACGACGCGCGGGTCTATCGGGTCGTCGCCAACGACTTCCTCCGCCGCGGCGGCGACGGCTACGACGTGCTCCGCACCGCCGCGCGCAACCCGTACGATACCGGGCCGCCCCTGGACGCGATCGTGTCCTCGGCCCTCGGCCGCGGGGCCACCGCCACGCTCGACGGACGGATCAGCCTGCTGCGCTGAAGCAAGGATCTTCTTTTTCCTGAAGGAAAAAGAAGCAAAAAGGACTTTTCCCCATTTGGCTCCGCGCGTGACACAGGCGCGGAGCCTAAATGAATGAAGCTTTCCTGGTTCTCCTTTCCCGAAAGGAGAACACCTTCCTTGCCTTGCTTCCTACCCGCCGAGATGCGTGCGGAAATGGGCGAGAACGGCGGAATACACCTGTGCCCGGTGGGCGGCGGTATTGAAGCCGTGGCCGGCCCAGGAGAGGCGCTCGTAGCGGACCGGCCGTCCGTGCCGGCGCAGCTCGGCCACCATCAGCTCGCTCTCGTGCAGCGGCACGCGGGGGTCGCGGTCGGCGTGCAGCACGAGGAGGGGGGCGCGCAGGGCGGCGGCGTGGCGCAGCGGGCAGATGCGGTCGAAGACCGTGCCCATGGCGTCGGGATAGCCGTATTCGCGGGCCCGGTGGTCGGCGCGCCAGGGGCTGGTGTGGGTGAGCAGCGTCGCGAAATCGGCGATGCCGTAGTAGTCCACGCCGGCCTGCCACAGGTCGGGCTGCAACGTGAGGGCGGCGAGCACGGCATAGCCGCCGTAGGACTGGCCCATGATGCCGATGCGGACGGCATCGATCTCGGGGCGGGCGGCGATGAAGGCGTGGGTGGCGGCGAGGTCGTCGAGATAGATGGGGCGGCGCTCCAGCTCGTCGGCGAGCATCCAGGCGCGGCCGTAGCCGGTGGAACCGCGCAGGTTGGGCATCAGCACGGCGAAACCGGCCTCGAGAAGCATCTGCATGTCGGGGCGGAAGTTGGCGCGCGTCTGGGCCGCGGGGCCGCCGTGGACCCACACCACCGCGGGCCAGCCGCCGGCCGGCGCGGGGCCGCGCGGGGTGGCATAGAAGCCGGGCAGATCGCGCCCGTCGGCGGCCTTCCAGCTCACCAGCGCGAAGGGGATCGGCGTGGGGGCGGGCGGTTCCGGCGCGAGCAGGCAGCGGGCGGCCCCGCCTTCGAGAATCCAGATGGCGGGCGGGGTGGCCGGGCCCGCCACCGAGAAGGCCAGGGCCCCGTCGGGAGCCCAGGCGAGGGCGGCCACGATGCCCTCGGGCAGGCCCGCGACGACGGGTCGCGCGCCGTCCGCCGGCCCCACGCGCAGGCGGGAAGAACCGCGGTCGTTCTCGACGGTGGCGAGGAGGGCGCCATCGGGAGAGAGCGACCAGGCCTCGACGTCCGCCTCGGGGGCGAACAGCGGGGTCATCGCGCCGGTCTCGGGGTCGAGACGGACCAGGCGGATGAAGTCGGCGCCGGCATCGGTCAGGACGAGCAGGGCGGTGCCGGATTTCTCCCACTTCACCGCCGAGAAGCGGGCCTCGGGCAGGCCCGGAATGGCGCGCAGGCGGCCGTCTTCCAGGTCGAGCAGATGCAGGCGCTGCTCGGCGGAGGAAATATCCTCCATCACCACCAGCGCGGGGGCGCCGGGCCGTGCGGCGGGGCTCCAGGCGGGGGCGGTGAGGATGCCCTGCCCCTCCAGCACCCGGCGACGGGCACCGGTGGCGAGGTCCAGCGTGAGGATGTCGAAGAAGCGCGGATCGCGGTCGTTGGCGGCATAGGCGATCAAGGCGCCGTCGGGGGAAAAGCAGCCGAAGTTGTGGATGGTCCCCGGCGCGGCGGTGAGCGTGCACACGGCCCCGTCGGGGGAACGCAGGAAGAGGGCGTGGGCCTCGTCGCCGCCGGCGTCGTGGGCCCAGAGCAGGCGGTCGTCGGTGGGGGCGCGGGCCAGCTTCCAGGTCTTCTCGCCGTGCTCGGTGAGGGCGCGGGCGGCCGAGCCGTCGCGGGCGCATTGCCACACCTGGGGCACGCCGGCCCCGCGCAGGTGCCACAGCGTCTGCCCGTCGGTGGAGAAAACCGGGGTGGAGACCGCCCCCGGCGCGACCCAGCGAAGGGCGCGCGGATCGTCGGCAGTAGCGGGGTCGGCGGGAATCAGCTCGGTCATGTCAGGCTTTCAGGCAGAGAGGGTGTCGAGTTCGGCGAGCGCCTCGGGGGGCAGCTCCAGGGTGGCGGCGGCCAGGTTCTCGCGCAGATGGACCAGCGAGGAGGTGCCGGGAATGAGCAGGATGTTGGGCGCGCGCCGCAGCAGCCAGGCCAGCGCCACCTGCATCGGCTTGGCCCCCAGCCTGGCGGCCACCGCGTCGAGGGCGGCCGACTGCAGCGGGCTGAAGCCGCCCAGCGGGAAGAAGGGCACGTAGGGAATGCCGTCGGCGGCGAGCTGGTCGATCAGCGCGTCATCGGCGCGGCAGGCGAGGTTGTAGGCATTCTGCACGCAGACGATCTCGCACATCCCGCGCGCCTCGGCGATCTGGCGCGGCGTTGCGTGGCTGATGCCGATGTGGCGGATCATCCCTTGGCGCTGCAGGTCGATGAGCACCTTCAGCGGCGCCGCGATGGGGCCCTCGGCGGGGTGCTCGGGGTGGAACATCAACCGCAGATTGACGACCTCCAGCGTCTGCAGGCCGAGATTGCGCAGGTTGTCCTCGGCGGCGCGGCGGATCTCGTCGGGCGAAAAGGCCGGCAGCCAGTTGCCTCGCTCGTCGCGGCGGGCCCCGATCTTGGTCACGATCACGAGATCATCGGGGTAGGGCGCCAGCGCCTCGCGGACGATCTGGTTGGTGACATGCGGGCCGTAGAAATCGGAGGTGTCGATGTGGTTGACCCCCTGTGCCACGGCCTCGCGCAGCACCGCCACGGCGGCGGCGCGGTCAGCCGGAGGGCCGAAAATCCCGGGGCCGGAAAGGCGCATGGCGCCATAGCCGAGACGTCGTACGGTGTGGCCGGCGAGCGTGCAGGTATCGATGTGCGACATCAGGACACCCCTTTCTGGATGAGGTCTGCGTGTAGGATATAGCTATGCGGCAGGCGTGTGGCGAGAGCGGGAGCCTTGTTGACAACGCGCGCAAACTCGGGACTCTCGTGCACTCTGCGTTGAGCAGCCCTTCGGCAACGGAACGGCTGGAACTTTGAGTCGCTCGCGTTTTCGTGTACAGGGTGCTGGTTTCACGAACGCGTCATTGAGGGAGTCCTGCCCATGGGTTCGTCAATCGCGGAAGCGGGAGGTTTCGCACCCGCCAGGGTCACGACGGACGTCGGCGACATCCTCGATTACGGTCCGGCCATCCCTGATTATCTCGATGACGTCTACTGGTGCTATTACGTCAAGCCCTGGGCCATCAAGCTCTACGAGCGTCCCTGGCTGGTCAACCTGATCCTCTGGGGCTGGTACCACGGGCTGAGCGACGCCGCCGTGGAGGCCATGGGGCCGAGCCTGACCGGCAAGTCCGTGCAGATCGCCTGCGCCTATGGCGGGCTGACCAACCAATTGGCCGAGCGCGTGCCCGAGGGCAGCCAGCTCGACGTGGTGGACGTGGTGGAAGGCCAGCTGCGCAACATGCGCAGCAAGCTGCCGGCCGGGGCCCGCGTGCGGGCGCTGCGCATGGATTCCTCGGACCTCAAGGTCCCCGACGCGACCTATGATCGCGCGCTGCTGTTCTTCCTGCTGCACGAGATGCCGCGCGACGTGCGCACCGCCACGCTGAAGGAGGCCATGCGCGTCGTCAAACCCGGTGGAAAGATCGTGCTCATCGAGTTTGCCCCCTGCGCGTTCTGGCACCCGCTGAAATACCTCTGGCATCTGCCGCTGCGTGTCCTCGAGCCCTTCGCCCACGACATCTGGACCCGCCCGATGGAGCACTGGCTGCCCGAGTGCTATCACGGCAAGAAAATCAAAAAGACCTTCTACTTCGGCCGCTTCTACCAGCGCGTCGAAATCGAGGTCTGACCCCGGCCCTCTGCACCGGCACAACAAAACACCGGCCCCCCGAAGGAGGCCGGTGTTTTGCAATCCGAAGTCCGGCCGAAGTCCGGCCAAGGTCCGGGCCGAGGCCCGTGGCGCGCGAATCAGTCGGCGGCGAGCGCCATGGAGCGCGAGGCGAGAGTCTTGCGCACGTAGTCCTCGATATACCCCGCGATGGTATTGGCGTGGGTGGCGAAGATGTGGTCCGCGCCGGGGATGATGCGATAGTCGATGGTGACGCCCTTCTGGGTATTGAGCTTGTCCACCAGCTTGCGCACGGCGGGCTCGGGCACGAGGTCGTCGGAATCGCCATGCACCAGCAGGCCGCCGCAGGGACAGGGGGCGAGGAAGCCGAAGTCGTAGTGGTTGGCCGGCGGGGCGACGCTGATCCAGCCGGAAATTTCCGGCCGGCGCATCAGCAGCTGCATGCCGACGAAGGCGCCGAAGGAATAGCCCGAGATCCACAGGCCGGAGGAGTTGGGATTGACGGCCTGCATCCAGTCGAGCGCCGCGGCGGCATCGCCGATCTCGCCCATGCCGCCGTCATAGCGGCCCTGGGACCGGCCGACCCCGCGAAAATTGAAGCGCATCACCGAGAAGCCCAGGCGCTGGAAGGTCTGGTACATCGTATAGGTGATACGGTTGTTCATGGAGCCGCCCTGCAGGGGATGGGGATGCAGCAGCAGGGCGAGCGGAGCACCGGGCTCCTTGGAATGATGGTAGCGACCCTCCAGCCGGCCGTCGGGGCCGGCGAACATGACCTCAGGCATGGTGTTCCGAAATCCGCTTTCTGTTCGCTTCGGCCGCGAAGGGCCGGGGAAAATTCATGGATGAACGAGAAGGCACGTCGGCGCGTCCGGAGGGGAAGAAAGCGGGGCAGGCCCGCGGTCAGTGCAGCCGGGCCGAGGTACGACAAGGCCCACGCCTCCGAGGCGTTGCTTTCTGATCCATCTGCCCACGCGTATTCACCTTCGCCCGGAAGGGATGGCCTCGGGAAGACACCTAGCGTGTCCGCCCCGGCCCGTGCCGTCCGGCTGATCCGTCTGGATGCGTTGTCTGCGCCAGTGGTCCGGCCCTGAACAGACACACTCCCGGCCGGGCCGCCAAACCGGGAACCTGCCCGTATATAGCGACTTTGGCCCGGGGCTCTGCAACGGAAATATGTCAGCCATGCTTGCTTTTCGCGTCAGCGTCCCCGCCCGGCCGGAGGCGCCCCTGCTTGCAATCCTGTCCTTGCGCGCGAATCCTGGAATGGGAAACGGCATGGCCCGTGCCTGACACTTCCGGGACGCCTTCGGCATGACATATCTTGACGCGAACGCCACCGAAAAACTGCGCCCCGAAGCGCGTGAAGCCCTGCTGGCGGCCCTCGCGGTGACCGGCAATCCCTCCTCGGTCCATGCGGCGGGCCGGGCGGCGCACCGGCTGCTCGAGGACTCCCGCGAGACCATCGCCGTCGCGTTCGGCGCGCGGGCGGCCGATGTGGTGCTGCTCTCCGGCGCCACCGAGGCCGACGCCCAGGCGATCGCGGCGCTGGGGACGGGGCGGCGGGTCATTCTCGGCGCCACCGAGCACGACGCGGTGCGCGCCGCCGCCCCCGGCGCCGAGATCCTGCCGGTGGACCGCCGGGGCGTGGCCGATCTCGACGCCCTGGCGCGGATGCTGGCGGAGGGCGGCCCGGCGCTGGTGTGCCTGATGGCCGCCAACAACGAGACCGGCACCCTCCAGCCGATCGCCGCGGCGGCGGAAATCTGCCGCGCCGCCGGGGCCTGGCTGCATGTGGACGCGGTGCAGGCGGCCGGGCGCCTGCCGCTCGACTTCGCCGCCCTGGGCGCGACCTCGATGGCGCTCTCCGGCCACAAGCTGGGCGGTCCGGCCGGGGCCGGGGCGCTGCTGGTGGCGCCGGCGCTGTCGGCGGGGTTCCGCCCGCTCGTCGCCGGCGGCGGACAGGAGCGCGGCCGGCGCGGAGGCACCCCGCCCCTGCCCGCCATCGCCGGTTTCGCCGCCGCCGCCCGCGCCGCCGTGGCCGGGCTCACCGACATGCCCCGCATCGCCGCCCTGCGCGATGCCCTCGAGGCCGAAGCCACCGCGGCCGGCGCGATGGTGATGGGGGCCGGCGCGCCGCGCATCGCCAACACCACCTGCCTCGCCCTGCCCGGGGTGGCGGCGCAGACCCAGGTGATCGCGCTGGACCTCGCCGGCGTGCAGGTCTCCGCCGGGGCCGCGTGCAGCTCGGGCAAGGTGGCCGAAAGCCACGTGCTGCGCGCCATGGACGCGGGGCCGCTCGCCGGAGAGGCAATCCGCGTCTCGCTGTGCTGGGATGCGACAGAGGCCGATGTCGCGGCCTTCCTGCGCGCCTGGCACGACATGGCCGGACGGCTTTATCCGTCGGGAAAGCAAGGCAAGGCATCTTTTTCCTGAAGGAAAAAGAAGCAAAAAGGACTTTCCCCATTTGGCTCCGAGTCTGACCCGGGCGCGGAGCCAAACGAACAAAGCTTTCCTGGTTCTCCTTTCCCGAAAGGAGAACACCTTGCCTTCCCTGCCAAACGGCGCCACGCCCGCGCGAGGGTCGCACGCGGAGAAGCTCGATATTATATGAGGCCCATGCCCTCCCCCGCGAGCCCCAACCG